>JBBIHZ010000091.1:0-3398 GCA_037446735.1 Deltaproteobacteria bacterium | reverse complement strand
AGGGCCTTTATTTTCTTACTTATACATATGCCTATTTTGCCGACGAGACTACCGACAAAAGCGGCAAAGCCGTCGGTAAAGACTTTGGCCTTTTTAGCGCTCAGGAAATACTGCGACTTTGTTACTATTCTCCGGAATTTGTGGCGACCGTTGTCGTGCCATTTGGCTACACAAAGATCAGCTCACTGGATCAGGAATCTTTCGGCTTGGGAGACGTCAGTGTCGGCGCCGGCTACTTTTTGCCGTTTAAGCAAGTTGATATTTTGCCGATGTTATTTGTAAAATTCCCTACCGGAGAATACAGCTCTTCCAAAGTCGCTAATATCGGCTCCAATCAGTATGACATTGCGCCAATGGTGTTTATTCATAAAACAATGGGCAAATTCAGCATTGATGCCGCTATAAAGTATTATTTTCGGCTGGAAAACAATGCCACCAATACCCTGCCGGGAGATGAGCTGCGCCTAGAGGCTCTTTTAGGTTATAATATAACAGAAAAATTTAAATTGGGTCCGTCAGTAAACTGGGTGGTCAGCAAAAACAAGGAGCAAAACGGCTCGACAGTTAGTGACAGCGCCAGAGAAAAACTTTCCGTGGGGGCTGATTTTTATTATCGGTTTTCATGGCTCAGCGTGACGCTGACCTATCTTTATGACGTGTATGCCGAAAACTCGACGAAGGGGCATTTTCTCCAGCTAAAAACAGTTTACCGCTTTTAATATTTTAATTAAAGGGTTATTATAATTAAGTGAAAATATGAGGAGACTACTTTTCGGCAAAAGCAGAGGTATTAAATCCGACCTGGCTTTCCGGATAATGAAGTGGATATTTGTTATTCGGGACAAATTCTTTTCGCCATGGAAGATTCTTGATGAGTTTGACATTAAAAAGGGCAATGCAGCGGTAGACTACGGTTGCGGGCCCGGTTCATATCTTAAAATGGCATCCGAACTGGTAGGGCCGGAAGGGAAAGTTATGGCGGTCGATGTTCATAGCTCTGCAATTAAGGCAGTCAGAGAGCTTATAGAGAAACAGCGCCTGACTAATGTAAAACCGGTGTATGCGCGTGGGAACGAGTCTGGCTTACCGGATAAAAGTGCTGATGTGATTTACGCTCTGGATATGTTTCATATGATTAGTGAGCCCACGGAATTTTTGAGAGAGCTTAATCGTATCTGCAAAGAAAGTGGATTGTTATTCATCGACAACGGTCATCAAAGCAGAAAAGAGGCAAAGGCAAAAATAAATTCTTCTCAGATGTGGAAAATTATTGAGGAGAACAATAGATACTTGAAGTGCGCGCCGATAAAAAATGCCTGAAGGAATAAGAAAAAGCTAACAATTATTGGGTATCAAGTGTTATTTGGGATAACCTTCCAAGAGGTTTATATTTTATAAATTCATATATCGCGCCGGCGAAGGAAATGAAGGTCAGGCTAATAATTGCCCAGTAGTAAAACTCAAACCCCGCAGCCAAGGCTACCAGTTTCAGTCCGACAAAAAAGGCAATGGCTGTTTTAGGATAAGGAAAAACCAGGCGGTGGCTTAGCCACAGGCACGCAGGGATAATGATACTTACCATCAGAATAATTTTGAAAACGGAAGCGATGGGCACATCCAGCAGGGCGTATTGAAAAAGAAGAATAGGAATATAGTGCAGGATATACACATTGATGGAATGTTTTGAGCAGAATTCTGTCACGGCATTGGGTTTGTTGAAAAACTTCTTGGCGAAAGCAAGCAAAAACATCAGAATAAAAACGCTGCTCAAAGGCGACAAAAACCAGATGAGCATTGCCACAATCAGTAATGAAACAGGCAATACAGGCATTTCCATCTTCTTTCCGAGCAAGGTATTGCTTTCCACGGCTTTATATATTTCTTCAACGCCCGGCAAATAAGCAAAATGCACCAGGGCCACGTATAAGCCCAGAAAGACAATGGTGAGAGCGCCCCACATTTTCCAGTCGCCGATGTCGCCACTCGTGTGCCAATTCTTTTTATAGGCGTATAATCCGAAGGCAAATAAAGGGATGAGCATCCATATCTGAATATTTTCAAAAAACACCGCTTTGCCCAGCATTGTCCATCCGTTAAGAAGAATGCCGTTGAGCAAGTAAATACAGGAGACAGCCACGTAAACAATGCTCAGCGTCAAGGCAAAAAGAATTGTTTTAGTGATGATTTTCTTTCGGCGTTCCGGCACGATCGGTTCAACGGGTTTCTTTCTGAAAAACAGTTGTAATAAGACAGCGATAATTGTCACAAAAAAGAGCAGGGTCAGAAACCAGGTGTGATAAAAACCGAAGTGTATTTTATTAATCATTGTATCGGGATCAGTCGTGAATATCAGCGGCATTTCCATAAATGATTGCCAGAAAGTGATGAATGTCTCCCGGTAGGTAAGACTTAAGTTGCCAATTCTTTTGAACATGAGATACGGAAAAACATCGCCCATGCAAAAGACAAAAACAATTACCGGAACGTAAAGCCGCAAAAATCTTTTTTTGATGTATTGGATGCTGCCTGCTTTTTTGAGAGAGGGAAAAATAAACAGAGCGGCAATAAAGATCATGCAGGGCATCATGTAGATGTACATTGCCCGGACGGCTGTTTCAAAAACTCTGGCCGAGCCTTCTTTGTCTACCGTTGCCCACCAGAAGAGTATGGGATAGGCAAACGCCAAAACCGCGTGATACACAACCACGTTGTAGACAAGAGCGTTTCTGATATTATCCAGATAGACGATGCGGTTCTGTTCCGGGTTCATTTTATTCCTGCAAGAATATCATTTTTTCACCCCGTGCGAGGTTCCGGTTCGGTCTTATCCTACTTGATATTGCGGTCGATTTCTCCCAGTAGTGTTTCTGTCTGATTGGGCAGCAGGTCAAAGCCCATGTCTTTTTTATAAATAATTTTCATTTTTTTATCAATGATGATGTAAACACGTTTGGAAAGCGGCATAAGCCAGTGATCGGCGTCGTACAGTTTGGCGATTTTACCTTTTTCATTCACCAAAAGCGTCATGTCATTGAGTTTATGTTTGGCAATAAAGTTGCGGTGCGATTCGGCGGAATCACGGCTTAAGCCCAGGATTTTGATATTGCGTTCTTCGTATTTCTTGATGTTTTGTTGAAACTCAACAAATTGTTTGATTCAGAGCCCGGTATCGTCTTTGGGGTAAAAGGCCAGCACCACGGCGCGGTGATTTTTCAGAACTTCGCCGAGCATCCATGATTTTCCGTCCTGATCAGGCAGGGTGAAATCCGGGGCGGCACTGCCTGCCGCCGAAGGAGTTTGCCCGACATCCGCCGCCGCGGCGATTGATAGAGCCGCCAGCAATAAAACAATGGTAATAATTTTTGTTATGCGCATGTTAACCTCCTATCATTTGTTTG
>JBBIHZ010000090.1:2673-7547 GCA_037446735.1 Deltaproteobacteria bacterium | reverse complement strand
GAAAAATCATGCCTACGCGAGACCTGATTTCGGTGTGATTTTGGGCTCTTTTTGTGTCAAGTCCATTTACCATAACCGAGCCTTTTTCGGGCGCCAACAAAGCGTTCAAGTGCCTGATCAGCGTGGTTTTGCCGCAACCGTTGGGACCAATCACGGCAACGTACTCGCCGTCTTTTATTTCCAGCGTAACGCCGCGCAGGGCGTTAATTCCTTCCGGCTCATATCGATAATGAACATCGGTTAAACTGATCAAAAATATATCCTAAATCATTATGCGTTTTCTTAATCGGCAACTTAACCAGGCGGCGAGCGCAATTTTCACCATATCGCCGGGTAGAAACGGTAAAACACCGACACTTACCGCTTTAATCAAATCCAGCCTGGCCACAAAAGAAAGCTGGAGCACGCCTAGTGAATATATAATTACCATGCCGGCAAGCATCGAAAAAGCATGCCATAATACTCCCGCATCCTTTTTTTTACCCGCCAAAAAGCCAATAACAAATGCGCCCAATATAAAGCCGATTAAATAACCGCCGGTAGGGCCAAAAAGGACACCCAATCCCGCTTTGCCCCCGGCGAAAACCGGCATGCCCACCACGCCCAGCATCACATAGATAAACTGGCTGGCCGCGCCAAGCGGGCCGCCTAAGACAGCGGCGGCGACGTTAAGAAAAAATGTCTGCGCCGTTATGGGAACCGGCGGCAGGGGAATGATGATAAACGCGCCCACGGCAGTCAACGCGCCGAAAAGCGCGGCATAAATAATACCTCTAATTGAAGTTTTCTTTTTAAGCATGATTTTTCCTTGTCAGCAAAACAGTAATTTATGGGACGCAATGCAATTTAAACAAAAAGAGAAATTTATGCCATAAAAATAACGAAAAAAGGCTGCTTGTCGCCGCAAAAAAGCAACAAGCAGTCTTAACCGGCGAGCCTCAATTTAAAATTCAAATTTAACGCCTGCTTTAAATGTCCTGCCGGGCATAGGGTAATAGAAGTTAGGACCACCCCACTGCTCGTAATCCAACCCGAATGACGAATATTCCTTATCAGTAATATTCTCGACACTTGCAAACACAGTCATATTAAGCCTGCCAAAAGTCGGTTTGTATTGCATGTAAATATCGAAAAGCGTGTATGAACCCAGTTTCTCGGCGTTATTGTCGGAGTCACCAGACAAATATGCTTTGCTTACATGATGGATTTCCGGCTTCAACGTTATATTATACGGCAAATAAATTTCCATGCCAGCGTTAACAAGATAATTGGGCACCATCGGTATCTCCTTATTCTTATTCGGCCCGTTCTCATACGTTGCTTTATGATAAGTAAAGTTGCCATAAACCATGAAATATTGAGGCCACAGATAAGAAAGCGAAGCTTCCGCACCATCATGACGTGTTTTACCGACATTTTGATTGTATCCCGTGGGGAAAAAACCGACATACTCAATTTCATCTTTCATATCTATGCGGTAGAGAGTTAGTCCCAGTTTCAGATTTTCCCGGGGGTAATATTCCGTGCCCAATTCTACACTGGCCCCTTTTTCCTGTTCCAGCGTAGTCAGAAATCCTCCGCCTCCCCCGTTGAAACCCGCAACTTCATCAAGAAAAGGAACCCGGTAAGCTGTTGCGTATTTGACAAACGACCTTGATTTTTGCCCCCACAACCAAATGAGTCCTGCCTCATAGGATTGCGAGGTGTATGTTTTGTCACTATTGAAATTATTTCCGGGCACAAAAATGTCATTTAATTTCCCTTCGATCTTTGTGCGCTCATAGCGGTAACCGACGCTGAAAATGAGGCTTTTCAGTATGTTGAATTCATCGCGGATATAACTGCCCACGCTTTCCTTCTTTAAATCGGCAACAGCGCTTCTAAATGTCCTTTCACGGGTTGTAAAAAATTCTTTTTGATAGGGTTCACTATAATAATCCACGCCGACTATCAGCTTGTTTCTGAATCCGAACACCACTCTATCTAGGACGTATTTCGGAGAAATGGCGTAAGTGTCGGCTTTCGTATCCGCGAACGTAAACCAGGCGGGCATGTTGATTTGCAAATCTTTTCTTCCGTAAAGGAAGTTCACCTCTAGTTGTCCAAACGACCCCCAAAAGGATTTCAAACCAAGATTAACATTGGCGAATTTATCGCTCCCATCATCATCATTTGATGGGCTCGCCCACCATCCCAAACCGGGCTGATATTGACGGCGATCCTGTTTCATCTGCTCTTTGGTCAAAGGACCGGGTAATTGATAATCCACCTGGCTATAAGAAACACCCAGCGAAATATTTAATAAATCATGAGCGGCGTAGCCCAAATCAAAACCGCCGCCCGGCGCTGAATATTTTGAGCGGTTGCGGTAGCCGTCAATATAATTATTTTCCCCCATGACAGCATATGTCCACTTACCTGTCGCTCCCGTTATACCCAGCCGTTCATTGTGCATACCGTAGCTTCCGGCCATAACAGATGCACTAATGGCAGGTTTGCCCTTGCCTTTTTTGGTGATGATATTAATAACACCCCCGATAGCCGCATCGCCATAAAGCACACTGCCTGGGCCACGCACAACTTCAATTCTCTCGATACTGTTTACAGACATCTGCAGCCAGTTTATCGAAGCCATGTCTGTCCGGTTAAGCCGGCGTCCATCGAGCAAAATCAGCGTTTTACCATAGGGATTTTCTCCACCAAAACCACGCACGTCGATGATCGCCTGTGAAACGTTGCCGCTGTAACTGCGAAATTGAATGCTTTCCAGCTTATCAAGAACCTCGACCACCGTCGTCGCTCCCGACTTTTCAATTTCCTCAGCCGTAATGACGGTTACATTAGCCGGCACTTTGCGCGCTTCCTGCGCGTCACGCGTGGCCGTAACAACGATTTCCCGCAGTTTTACGGCCGGCTCCTCCTTTTTGTCCTGCGCCGAAGATAACGCAGCACAGGCAACCAGAAAGAATAAAACTAAAGTGAAAATCTTTTTCATGAACTTCTCCTTTCCCCCTCGGAATTAAAGCAAGTGAAGAAGAGTGCCCATGAAGTCTCCTGGCTTACGGCTTCCTACTTTCCACGCCTTCCCGACGTAAAACGTCCGTGGCTTTCTTGTGGATTTCGTTCCGCTGACAGTTGCGGGGCAGCGCCGGATTCACACCGGCTTCCTTCAATGTCACTCTGTTTCAGGTCAACAATGTCATTCTGGGCGAACCGTTTTGCAAACCTGCATCGACCAGAACATCGACTTCGTAAACCTCCTTGATGTTTCGCGCGGAAATAACTTCCGCGGGGTTTCCTATAGCATAAATTTTTCCATTGTAAAGTAAAATTATTTTATCAGCATGCTGCGCGGCGAGATTGATATCGTGCGTCACAAAAATAATTGTCAGTTGTTTTTCTATCTTCAGCTTTCTGAGCAGCTTTAAAAAACGCAACTGATGCTTTAGATCCAGAAAGGCAGTGCTTTCATCCAAAAGCAGCACTTCCGGCTCCTGCGCCAGTGCCCGGGCAATCAGGACACGCTGGCGCTCTCCCGCGGAAAGCTCATTAAATCGTCGGCTGGCAAAAGAAAGCGTGTCTGTTCTTTCCATCGCCTCATGCACAATGTTGTAATCATTTTTATTCTCAAAACGATAATGTCCCAGATGAGGGAATCTGCCCATCAGCACTATTTCTTCCACATAATAAGGAAAGACCAGAGACGTTTCCTGCGGGACGATGGCGACTCTTTTGGCAACTTCTTTGCGCGTGTATCGGGCGGTGTTTTTTCCCGCGACACCCACTTCTCCCTTATCCGGCAGCAGCGAACCGTTGATTAATTTCAGAAGTGTTGTTTTGCCGGAACCATTCGGGCCTATAATCGCCGTGATTTCTGATTTGTCCACGGAAAACGAAACACCTCTTATCACGGTGTTTTCGCCATAACTGAAATTCACATCCTGCGCGCTGATGATCTGCATATCTCACAAAGACTTTCTTTTTAAAAGAAAAATAAAGTACGGCGCGCCGCACAGCGCGGTAATCACGCCCACCGGCAACTCCGAAGGCATGAGCAATGTTCTGGATAAAGTGTCGGCAACCACCAGAAATGACGCGCCGAAAAGAGCCGCCGCCGGCAGAAGCAAGCGGTGGTCGGGGCCAAACACGAGGCGCATCATATGCGGCACCATGATGCCCACAAACCCAATAAGACCGGCAAGCGACACAACCACGGAAACAAGCAGCGAAGTGACGATAAGCAGCCACGGCTTTGTTTTTTCCACATCCACTCCCAGATGTCGCGCCGTCTCTTCCCCCTGCGCCATCAAATTAAGTTTGCCCGCCTGCCCGTAGAGAAGAAAAAATCCCGCACTGAAGCATAAAGCGGCCACACCGATTTCACCCAGCGAGGCGCGCGACAAATCACCCATCAGCCAGAAAGTAATGGAGTGCAATTCCATGCTGCCGACGATGGAAAGGAAAAAAAGGATAGCCGCGGCAAAAAAAGCGTTGATCACCACACCGGTAAGCAGGAGCGAATTGTCCATTAACGCGCCTCTTGCCCCGCTGGCGACAAGAAACAGTAAAAAAACCGTGACCAGCGCGCCGCAAAAAGCCAAAAGCGGCACCCCTAGATAAAAAGAACCGGCGCCGATAACAATGCCGCTAATCGCGCCTACCGCCGCGCCGCCGGAAATTCCCAATATATAAGGATCCGCCAGCGGATTGCGCAAAAGCGCCTGAAAAATGACGCCGCCCACGGATAAAGCAGCTCCGACGACACCCGCGAACAAAACCCGTGGCAGACGCACGGAAAAGACAATTAATTCCTCCTGGGAACTTAAGGAGAAATCACCGCCCAAAACCTTGCCAAAAATGCGGAAAAGCACTCC
>JBBIHZ010000090.1:0-2628 GCA_037446735.1 Deltaproteobacteria bacterium | reverse complement strand
TTCAGCACCCGTGACGCAGTCACCCGTTGATAAATGTTTTTCACCCTCCTATTTTGTTTTAACTTTGCGCGGCTTTTTGCTTCTTTTGTTTACGGCTTTTCGTTTCGCGCCGGCGGCGGATTTTTTCCTTCCTGAAGTCTTTGCTTTTTCGATATCAGCAAGCCATAAAGGATGGCGGTGGCGGGCGTAATCGAGTCGTACGCGGCCAGTAAAAATACCGCGCACCAGCGGCCAGTTGGGCCTGAGCACTATCGCTGCCATATGCGCGAGAAAAGCCAGAAAAAACAAAACAAAGAAAATGTTGTGAATCCAGGTCGCCCACAAAACAACCGTACGCGATATATCCGGCGCGTAAATATTTTTATATGTTTTTATCAGTCCCGAAATAATCAGCACCAGAATGACAAAAGCCATGCCTGCATATGCCAGGCGCTGCTCCGGCAGATATTTATCCTGGGGCGGCTCCTGGCCGAAACCGAACATGCTTTTTATGACGGCAATCGAAGCGGAAAAATCCCCCTTTTTGGGCAGCAGGCCAAATTCACCACGCACGCTATGATAAAAAGCATGAAAAATAGCCGTCGCGGTAAACACCATCGCCGCCGCATAATGCAGATACAGCGAAGTGATAAAATCCGCGGTCCAACCCAAACCGGGAATGGTGATAATATAGTAGCGCTTGGCCACCGGCAGCTCGAATATTCCCGTGAGAAGCAAAATCAACCCGGATATGGCTATAGCCCAGTGTTCGACTAATTCTATCGCCGTGGCGAACAACCAGATTCTTATCAGCAATGATTTTTTCAGCCATTTTTCCTCTCCTTCTTTTTCATCTCTTCCTTACGCCGGGAAAACCAGTTCCAAACGCCCGCGGCTCCTGCCGCGGCCAATCCCAAAACCGGCGCGGCCAGTACCGCTTTGCCCAGCGGATCCGTCCCGGCCATGCGCCGCGGAATATTGATTTTCATATCCGGCTGGCCCGGCTTTTTAGTCATCGTTTTATTGATTTCCTCAAACGGCACGAGAGAAATATATAAGGTGGAAGTGCCGCCGTTTTGCATATCGCCGTAAACGTGGCCGTTAAGGCGGCGGGCCCGTTCAAATGCGACTTTTTCAATTGCTTTTCTCGATCCGATAAGCAGCGCTTCCCGCGGACAGGCCTCCACACAGCCGGGTAGCTTGCCTTCTTTTAACCTCTCGAAACATAAATCACATTTATACATCACGCCATTGCCCATAAAGCCGGGCAGAACATGCAGATAGATGCCCACGCCGGATTGCCGCTGCGGTATCTCCCAAGGGCATACGTCCTTGCATTTGGCGCCGCCGAAACACTGATTTTGATTGATCACCACGGCGCCGTTTTTGAATTTATGATTGGCGGAAAAAGGACAGATGGTCGCGCATGCCGGGTTATCGCAATGCATGCAACGGCGCGGCACATAGATTGTTTTTTTCTTTCCCCCTACATTTACTTCCGCTTTGTGCACATAAATAAAATTGTAGGGAGTTAAACGGTCAAAGACTTCTTTTTTCTCCGACCAATCCTCAATCGTTTTTCTCGGCCACGGCTCCGGGATGGGATCCACCGGCGGCGGAATTTTATCTTTGTTGATTTCCTTGCAGATATTTACGCAGGCGGGAATTTTTCTGTCCGCGCATCCGTCACACAGGCTCAAATCGATGATGGTAGATAATCTTTCGCCCGTCTCCGCCACGGCGCTTTTGGGAATGCCTAATCCGGAAAAAATGGCCGCGCCCGCCGTCAGTTGCAGAAAATTCCGGCGGCTTAATTTTGAATTATTTATTTTGCTCATTTTCGCAACCTCTATAATGCTATTTTATGTGTTAGTTTTTCCTCTGCTCCACGCATACCGAATAGGGAACTTCCACCGTGTAATACCGGTACATCAGACAGCGGTTATACGGAGTGCGCTCCCATGACGTGCATTCTTTTTTATTTTCTGTCCGATAACGGGTTTCCCAGCGCACGCAATTGGAAGCGGCGCAACCGGCCAGCAGAAAAACGTTAAGCAAAACAACGAGCCATAAATACCTGCGCAAAAATAATTTCATATATAGCCCTCCATTAACCAATTATTTAACAATTCCTTCTCTACATGAAAAGCTGACTCTATTTTCTGGTTACGCGGATTTTATAAGCGCTGCCGGTTTTTTCCACAAGCTTAATCTCAATCCCGTTATCCTTATCGGCAAAAACCGCTTTATCCGGCAAATCAAACGCGGCGCCCTGCAGATAGGAAACTGACGGATCCGCGTCCATCAATTTCACCGGCGCGCGGCCATGCCGGCATTCCGCCACGTCATCGTCCGCGTACATTATCAAGACGCCTTTTCCCGGAAGATGGGTATCAAAGTCACCCAGCGGCTGACGGTTTTCAATTAAATAAAATGTCGTCTTGGTCAGGGGAATTTTTATCACCAGTGTTTCCGACGCGTCGTCTTCCAATGGTCCCAGAATAATTTCCGCGCTCTGTTTTGGTTCCACAACTTTTATTTTCCCCGGCGCGATCCATCCCAGTCTCAATTTCGTCCAGGAAGAAATCCCCGGCGGCGGCCGTGATCCGGTCGCGGGCGACGTCAGGCCCCTGGCCGGCGAGCAACCGG
>JBBIHZ010000089.1:0-7565 GCA_037446735.1 Deltaproteobacteria bacterium | reverse complement strand
CATTTGGTTCCGAAGAACAAAAACAAAAATACCTGCCCGGTTGTGTGTCCGGCGATATCATCACCGCGCTGGCCATGACCGAACCAAACGCGGGCAGCGACCTCGCATCCATGAAAACAACCGCCCGCGAAGATGGAAATCAAATCATTCTCAACGGCCAGAAAACATTTATCAGCAACGGGATCAACTGTGATCTGGTTATCGTTGCCGCGCGCGATCCCGCTGTCCAGCAGCAGCACCAGGCGGTTGACCTCTATATTGTTGAGGCGGGCACGCCCGGCTTCGAAAAAGGCAGGCAAATAAAGAAAATCGGCTGGCACAGCCAGGACACCGCCGAATTATACTTCACCGATTGCCGCATTTCCAAAGAAAACCGCCTCGGCGAAAAAAACAGCGGTTTTCTGAAGCTCATGACCAAGCTCCAGCAGGAACGTCTTGTCTGCGCCATCGGCGCCGTTGCGGGCGCGGAGTTTATGCTCGATACGACGATCAAATATTGCGGCCAGCGCAGCGCTTTCGGGCGACCGCTTTCCAAGTTTCAGCACATTCAATTCGAAATAGTGGAGATGGCCACCGAAGTGAAGCTGGGGCGCACTTTTCTGGATAAGCTTATCGTCGAGCACATGGAGGGAAAAAATATCATCGTTGAAGTGGCTATGGCCAAGTATTGGACGACGGATATGGCTTTCCGTGTCGCCGACAGGTGTCTTCAGCTCCATGGAGGATACGGTTATTGCGAGGAATACGCGATCGCGCGGGCATGGCGGGATATCCGCGTGACCAGAATATTCGCCGGGACAAACGAAATCATGAAGGGGATCGCCGCCCGTTTCATGGGGTTGTAACAGGCGCGCACTTGCTTTTTGTGTTGAGGAATCTTTGTCAGGCGCCTGTCCGAATTTAATAACGGGGTGCCGGAAGAACATTACGGATAAGAGGAGAAGTTTATGGATGCATCAGCTCGAAAGAGAGTTGCGGTTATTGATGCCTGCCGGACGCCTTTCATGCGTTCCGGCACTGCTTACTATGATCTGATGGCATGGAAGCTGGGCAGTTACGCCGTCAAGGGGCTGATCGCCCGGACGGGCATAGACCACGCGCTGGTTGATTATGTCATTATGGGCACGGTCATGGCTGATGTCGCCACGACGAACGTGGCCCGCGAAATCATGCTTGGCGCGGGATTGCCCGGTTCAATTCCAGCGCATACCTGCACGGCAGCCTGCGTTTCCGCCAACATCGCGATTACCACCGCCTATGATATGATTTGCAATGGGCAAGCGGAAGCAGTGATCGCCGGTGGCACCGAATTTATGTCTGATCCCGCCATAAAAATCGGGAAGCGTTACCGGCGCTTTATTCTCGATTACACCATGTTCCGACGGCCCAAAACCTTCGTGGAAAAGCTCCGGCTTATCAAAGGAATGAAACTCAGAGACTTTTTCGCCGTGGAGCAGCCGGCTATTGGTGAATATTCCACTGGCCTGATCATGGGCCAAAACGCCGATAGGCTTGCCCGCCGGTTGGGCATCAGTCGCCGGGAACAGGATGAATTTGCCGCCCGTTCCCACCGTTTGGCCGTTGCCGCCATCCGGAATGGGAAAATGCGAAAAGAGATTGTACCTGTTGTGGTTCCGGGCACGGGCAAGGCTATCACGGAAGATAACGGGCCGCGGCCGGACGCGACGTTGGAAAAAATGGAAAAAATCAAACCCGCCTTTGAAAAGAAATACGGCACGGTCACGGCGGGTAACTCCTCTTTTCTCACGGACGGCGCTTCGGCGGTTTTGCTGATGAGCGAAGAAAAAGCCAGAGACACTGGACTAAAACCGCTGGCGTATATCCGCTCTTACGCGCAGTCCGGTTCTGATCCTTGGGAAGAATTACTTCTGGGGCCGGCTTTTGCCACCGCGCGCGCCTTGCAGAAGGCGAAACTGAAATTTTCCGATATTGAAGTTTTTGAAATCCACGAGGCTTTCGCCGCGCAGATTCTGGCCAATATCCGTTATATGGAATCTGAAGAGTGGGGAAAAAGTCGCCTCGGTCTCGGCGGAAAAATGGGAGTGGTTGACCTGGAAAAAATAAACACGAGAGGGGGCTCTCTTTCCCTGGGGCATCCTTTCGGCGCCACCGGCGGAAGATTGATCGCGAGTTGCTGCAGTCGCCTGCGGGAGGAAAACGCGCGCTACGGCCTTGTCGCCGGATGCGGCGCGGGAGCAGTGGGAAACGCCATAATTTTGGAAAACGCACAATAGAGGTAATCATCATGAAATATTTTACTCTGGAAAAAAACAAAGACAATATAGCGGTAATCACCATCGACTGCCCCGAGGGAAAGGTAAATAAGGTCTCCTCGGGATTCCTTGATGAAGTGGCGGCAATTATCGAAGATATTAAAAATGATAAAAGTGTTGCCGGCATGGTTATTCTGAGCGCCAAGGAAGATAATTTTGTGGTCGGCGCGGACATTGACGAAGTAAAAGACATGAAAAACGCTGAGGAAGCAGTCACCTATATTTCCAAAGGACATGCCATACTCAACGAATTGGAGAAAATGAAAATACCGGTGATCGCCTGCATACAAGGCAATTGTCTGGGGGGCGGCCTGGAGCTGGCGCTGGCCTGCAATTACCGCATGGCCGTTGATTCACCGCAAACAGTGCTGGGATTTCCCGAAGTTCAGCTGGGACTTTTGCCCGCGGCCGGAGGCACGCAGCGCCTGCCGGCGCTCATCGGTTTGACAACAGCTCTCCCCATGATGCTGACGGCGCAGACGCTCCGGGCCAGAAAAGCGAAGAGAGCGGGGCTTATTGATGAACTTATTCCGCCGTATGGCTTAAAGCAGACGGGGATCAAGAAAGCGATCGAGCTGGCAAAGAACGGTCTTCCCGCGAGAAAAAGACAGAGGTCCTTTGTGAATTTTCTTCTGGAATCCAATCCGCTGGGCAGAAAAATTGTTTTCGCGCAAGCCAGAAAAAAGGTCACCAGGCAGACCTACGGCTGCTATCCCGCGCCGTACGCCATAATTGACGCGGTAGAATGCGGGTATGTAAAGGGCAGAGAAGCGGGGCTAAAAAAAGAGATTGAGCTTTTCGGCAAATTGGTTGTTTCGCCTCAATCAAAATCCCTGACCAATTTATTCTTGTCGATGAGCGATTTGAAAAAAAATCCGCAGAAAAACATGGCGCGGCGCGTGGGCAAGCTGGCCGTCGTGGGCGCGGGACTGATGGGACAGGGAATCGCCGCGGGATCCACATCAGTTTGCGATACTATTTTGATGAAGGACGTAAATCTGGACGCGGCGGCGGCCGGCATGAAGGAAATCTGGAAATCTCTTGAAAAGCGGACAAAAGCGGGAGCGATGCTCCACTTCGACCGCGATATCCAATATAACAAGCTCGTTGCCTGCGATGATTACGCGCTGTTTGGAAATACCGACCTGGTGATTGAAGCGGTATTTGAAGAACTGGAAATAAAAAAACGTGTTCTGGCGGACGTGGAGGCGGCTGCCGGCGAGAGGACGGTTTTTGCCTCCAATACTTCAGCCATACCCATAAAGAATATCGCTGCCGGATGCCAAAGACCGCAAAATGTCATCGGCATGCACTATTTTTCACCCGTCCCAAGAATGCCGCTTCTGGAAATCATTACCACGGATCAGACCGCGGACTGGGTAACGGCGACGGCGCTGGATCTGGGCATCGCCCAGGGAAAAACGTGCATCGTAGTGAAGGATGGCCCCGGATTTTACACCACGCGGATATTGGCGCCGCTGCTTAATGAAACGATTCTGCTTCTTGAAGAGGGAGCGATACCTAACGAAATTGACCGCGCCATGCGGCGCTTCGGCTATCCCGTGGGACCGGCGACGCTCATTGATGAAGTGGGCATTGATGTTGGCGCTCATGTGTACGAACAGTTGGGACCGATGTTTTCAAAGAGGGGAATAACCGCGTCACAGGGCCTGACAAAACTGCTTGGCCAGGGATACAAAGGCAAAAAAAATAAAAAAGGCATCTACAATTATGCTCTGAAAAAGAAAAAGGGGCAAAAAATGCCAGACGAAAATGTTTACGATATTCTGGGCGACAGCCCGCGACGCGAATTCGATGAAGAGCTGATTCAGCAAAGAATCAGCCTGATGATGATTAATGAGGCGCTGATTTGCCTTGAGGAGGGTATCATTTCCTGCCCGCGCGACGGCGATGTCGGCGCGGTCTTCGGCCTGGGTTTTCCGCCGTTTCAGGGAGGCCCGTTTCGCTATATCGATAATACCGGAGCGGCTAAGGTTTTGGCCACCATGGAGTCGCTGGAAAAACAATATGGGCAGCGCTTTCGTCCGGCGCGGATACTTGCGGACTTTGTTCAGAGCGGCAAAAAGATATATTCCGACAGATAATATTTTGTTAAACGTGCCCTCCGGATCCTATGCATCTCCCGGCGGGCAAAGGACAGGAGGAAATTATGAAAGATGTGTTTATTGTCAGCGCGGCCAGAACACCTATCGGCAAAAACAACGGTTATCTGCGCGGCTGGTGCGCGCCGGAGCTTTTAGCCGCGGCGCTTAATGAAGTATTGGCGCGAATCAACCTTGATCCGGCGGCGGTTGAAGAAGTAATCACTGGTTGTGTTTACCAGCTTGGTGAACAGGGCTTTAATCTCGCGCGTATGGGAATTCTTTCGTCCGTGCTTCCGGTAAAAACTCCCGGAGTAACCGTCAACCGGCAGTGCGGCAGCTCTCTTTCGGCGGTTCAGATGGCGCGCGCGCTGATTGCGGCGGGAGAGATGGATGTTGTGATTGCCAGCGGCTGCGAGCTGATGTCCAAATACACAATCATGTCCGACATGAACGGTACACTCTACACTGGGCAGCCCATGAGTCACCCTATTACAAAAGGTTATCTGGAAAAATTCGGCATGCCGGATCAGATAGCTTCCGCCCAGAAAATCGCGAACAAATTCGACATTACGAAAAGGGAGTGCCAGGAATTCGCGGCAGCCAGCCATCAGAAAGCTTATCAGGCGACAAAAGAAGGGCGTTTCAAAAAAGAGATAATACCCACGAAGGGCCTGGATAAAGACGGCAATGAAATAATCAGGGACGAAGATGAAACAATCAGGCCGGATACGACGATTGAAAAACTGGAAAGTCTGAAGACATTGCCGAATACCGAATGGCTCACCGCAGGATTATCCAGCACCATTACCGATGGCTCTTCCGCGGTAATTATGATGAGCGAAAAAAAAGTTAAAGAACTCAAAATTGTCCCGTTGGCCAGAATTGTCGCCGACGCCGTCGTGGGCTCCGATCCGGAACTGATGTTGACAGGGCCTATTCCGGCCACGCAGATGGTGTTGGCGAAGTCCGGCTTGAAGATGAAGGACATTGATATTTTTGAGGTCAATGAAGCCTTCGCGCCGATACCCCTGGCGTGGGCAAAAGAATTAGAAGCGGATATGGATAGACTCAATGTCAACGGCGGCGCGATGGCGCTGGGGCATCCGGTAGGCAATTCCGGCTGCCGTCTGAGCATCACGGCGATTCACGAATTGCAAAGAAGAAAAGCCAGATACGCGCTGGTGACGCTGTGCACGGGCGGCGGCCAGGCGCCCGCAACCATCTTTGAGCGGGTATGAACGGCCTTGTGTTATCCAACAAAAGGAGGATGTATGTCGGAAGAAAAAAAAGAAATCGGAAGTTGTGTTTTGACGCGCAAAGACAATTACGCGATCATCGCTTTTAACCGGCCGGATAAACTCAACGCCCTCAGCCCGGATTTGTTTATGGGGATGCAGAAGGCTTTTTTTGAAGTGGAGCATGACGAAAACGTGCGCGCTTTGATTTTCACTGGGATGGGCGACAATTTTTCGGCGGGCGGCGATGTGGAAGAAGATATCAGGCCGCTGCAGGGCAAATCGGCGATCGAATTTAAGGAATATTTTGAACCGTTGTGCGAAATGTACGCGAGAATTTATAATCTGGAAAAGCCGACGATTGCCGCGGTGAACGGATTCGCGCTGGGCGCGGGTATGGAATTGGCACTTATGTGCGATATCAGAATCGCGGCGGAAACGATGCAGATGGGGGAATTTTTTGTCCGCATGGGTCTTGTTCCGGAAGCGGGAATGTGCGTGCTTCCCAAACTGGTGGGCATGGGCAAGGCCAAGCTCATGTGTTACACGGGTGAACTGGTTAACGCGCAGGAAGCTTTACGTATCGGTCTTGTGGAACAGGTAGTTCCCGCAAACGAGCTCATGCCTGTCGCCGAGAAACTTGCCGGGCGTTTGGCCAAAGGCCCGGCATCAATAAAAATAATGAAACGGGCGATTAATGAATTCAGCAATCTGCCGCTGGATGCGACTATTAACGCTTCAGTTTTGTACCAGTTTGCGGCATCCAGAACGGCCGATCATAAAGAGGCCGTGAACGCATTTTTGGAAAAGCGCAAGCCGGTATTCAAAGGAGATTAGTGATTATCGCGCTACGTATATCATAATTATTTAAGGAGGAAATAATGAACATCAAAAGGGTTTTGGTTTCCGGAATGATTTTGTCTTTTGTCATGCTATGCGGTTATGTCTTTGCCGAGGAAGCCAGAGAAAAACTCAGTCCGAAAGCGCAGGCCAAGGCGCTGGTGGAAAAAGCCGAGGAGTTTGTCATGGCCAACGGCCAAGAAAAAGCCATCGAAGAGATCAACAAGCCGGAGGGAAAGTTTATTGTCGGTGATTTTTACGTGTTCGCCTATGATTTGAAGGGTGTGGTCATCGCTCATCCCTACCGCCGTTCTTTGATCGGCAAGAACGTGCTCAATGAGGCGGACAGCAGAGGCAAATATTTCCGGAGGGAAATTATCGAGAAGGCAAAAAAGCAAGGGGAAGGCTGGGTGGAATACAGATATAAGAATCCGACAACGAAGAAAGAAAAACTAAAAACCACTTACTTTAAAAAAGTGGACGCCATGGTTATCTGCTGCGGCGCGTATTAATCCGTAATCCAGACTTAAAAACACCGCGATCACAGAACCGGCCGCGGTGTTTTTTTTGTTTGTTCCGAAAGACAACTTTGCGGCAATACGCGCGGTGGAAAAGTAAGCGACGTTTGCGCGATGAACTGATTTCAGCAGTAGGACGAAGCTATTTCTCCGATTGAATTTATTCCCTTGTAGCCGGATTCCATCCAGACAAACAAGTCCTGCACGGTAACATTGCTGGAGCAGACAAATTGTCTGGCGTCCGGCGACAGGAGCGCTTTATCCTGTATTATTTTGAATATTTTCATCGAGCCATCGTTGTATATAACTATATAGTAATTCATATGCCGGCCTCATTTTTATTGAAATGTTTTTTAATCAGGCTCGCTTTCCCGGGTTTTATCATCTTTTTTCAGGTTTAGCTCAATATCATCCAGGACATCGCGGAGGTTTTCCGGATTGTCAATAACCACGGTAGCATCGCCCGAAGCGCCGGGTTGCCCCGCCGCGCGCGTGAGCGTGGTTTTTCTTGTCTTGTTTATCTGCCAGGAGCCCTCGGCAGAAAGCACGACCCAGTTATTAAGGTCGAATTGA
>JBBIHZ010000088.1:0-7585 GCA_037446735.1 Deltaproteobacteria bacterium | reverse complement strand
GAGAGAAGTTTATACTTGAAAATAGGTATGCCCATTCCTTCGGCGGCGCGGTCATTATCTCTAATCGCAATAAAAGCGCGGCCAAATTTCGAACGCATTATGTTGACGGCAATCAGAGTCATCAGAACCAGGCTGACAAAAATCAAAAAGAAAAAAGCTCGATCGCCCTGAATCGCCCATTTAAATATTTGGGGCGTGGGCAAGATGATCCCCATCGTTCCCTTGGTCAGGCTTTCCCACTGGATAAGAACGTATTCAATAATGAATTGCCCGGCCAGCGTGGCGATGGTTAAATAAAGCCCTTTGAGGCGGCCGGAAGGCAATCCGAAAACCATGCCTACCGCTGCGGTAATGAAGCCTGCCGCGGGCAACGCCAGGAAAAAAGAAACCTCCAGCCTCGTGGACAAAATGGCCGCCGCGTAAGCGCCAACGCCAAAAAATGCGCCGTGCCCCAAAGAGATCTGTCCGGTATAACCGATCAAAATGTTAAGTCCGATGGCGGCAATGGCGGCTATTCCTATTGTGTTTAGGATGTAAAGAGTGTATGGACCGGCAACGAAAGGCACGATGAAGAATAACACGGCCAGGAAAACTAATAGACAGGCTCTGCCGAAATCTGTTTCAAATATATTCAATTCCTGCCGGTAGCTTTCGCGGTAATTCCCGCAGGGATGAAAGGAGAATCTTCTCATCTACACCCTCTCAATTTCCACAAGGCCGAATAAGCCGTAAGGTTTAATCAAAAGAATGAATACCAAAACAATATACGGCACGACGTCACGCAGCGAAGGAGAGAGATATCCGCCGGTAAATGTTTCCAGAAGACCGATGATAATGCCGCCGACAATCGCCCCGCCGATGCTGTCCAGGCCGCCCAAAATGACCACCGGAAACACTTTTAATCCAATAGAGCTTAAATCATGAACATTTACGCCGTTCATTACCCCCAGAACAATTCCGCTCATGCTGGCGACCAGCGCGGCAATCGCCCAGGATAGAGCAAAAACTCTGCGTACATGGACGCCTAGAGAAAGCGCCGCTTTCTGGTTGTCCGCCACCGAGCGCATGTAAATGCCCTGCGATGATTTCTTGAAAAAAAGACCGAAGATTAGCAAAAAAACGATACTGATAATCATAGTCGCCGTATAAACGGGAGCGATGTGTATGGTCCCTAAATCAACGGCTAATGATTCACTCAAAAAAGATGGATACGTGTGCAGGTTGCCGCCCCATATCAAAAGTATAAAACCTTTGAACATGGCGGCCAAACCTACAGTGAGCATGATGACAAATATCAGCTTTTCGCCGATCAGCGGCCGTAAAAAGAATTTTTCAATTAAAAAGCCAAGCGCAAAACAGCCGATTAAGGTGAGAAAAAAAGCTATCGCAATGGGTAATTTCGCCCAAGTGATTAGCGCTAAAAAGAAAAATGCTCCCAAGGCCAAAAGCTCGCCGTGGGCAAAATTCAAAACACTCGATGATTTGAAAATCATCACGAAACCCATCGCCGATATGCCGTAGAGCAGGCCCACGCATATGCCGTTTACCAGTAATTGCAGAAAAAAATCCATAACCCTTCCTTAAAAAACGCTGATGATATTGACAGTTGTCTCTATTTCTCCAATTCTTCCGTCACGGTATTTAACCTTGCCCACAACGCGCACATTTTTTTCTTTGCCGTACATGGCCTCGATAATTTTAATATACAAACCGTAAACAAACCTTCTTCTGACTTTTCCGGTTCTGGTCAGTTCTTCCTCGTCCGCATCGAGCAATTTATAGAGAAGAACAAATTTCTGCAGCTTCATCACATCCGGAAGCTGCTCGTTAACTTTCTTTACTTCTTTAAGTATTAATTCCTCCACCGCCTTTTGCTGCGAAAGATCCATATACGTTGTGTAAGGGATCATGCGTTCTTCCGCCCAATTGCCGACATTACCCATATCGATGTTAATCATCGCCGTGATGAACGGCCTGCTTTCTCCGAAAATAACGGCTTCTTTTATGTAAGGGCTGAATTTCAGCCTTGTTTCGATAAAATCGGGCGAAAATGCCTCTCCGCTCTTGTTACGGATAATGTCTTCTTTTCTTCCAATAATCAGCAAATGACCGTCCGCGTCGATATATCCCGCATCACCGGTTTTCAGCCACCCGCTTTCATATGCATTTTGTGTCGCCTGATAATCGTTATAATATCCGGAAAAATTTGCCTCGGAACGCACCAAAACTTCCTGATCCGCGGCAATATTAACTTCCGTCAATGAAAGTGGCTTGCCGACGGTTTCCAATTTAACTTCATTATCCGGCTGTACCTGAAAAATTCCTCCCGCTTCCGTCAGCCCGTAGCATTGCTTCAGATTCAGGCCGATCGCCCGGAAAAAAAGAATGACATCAGGACTGATGGGATGGCCGCCGGTAAAGGCGCTCTGAAAGCGCGCGCAACCGATTCTATCCAATAAGGGCCGGTAAACTAAAGGATTCATTATTTTATATAATACTCTTAAATATAAAGGTATTTTTATTTTTTTTGTTTTCTTGCCGACAACAATTTTACCGATAACTTCTCCCCGTTCAAATAACTTCTTTTTAAGCCAGCCGGAATCGGATATTTTTACTCTGATCGATGATGCCAAGTCTTCCCAAAAACGTGAGGCGGTAATCAACATGGAAGGACCAATATCACGAAAATCACTCTTTACGGTTTCCGGTGTTTCCGGAAAATTCATCGTCATGGCTCCTAAAAGGGCCACCCCCATGCCCCACATCTGGTCGACTATCCACGCCGGAGGCGACATGGAAATCCAGTTATCTTCCGGCTGAATACCCTCCGCCCCTACCCATTGCCTGGCCATTTGCGTAATATTACGATGAGAAAGCATGGCGAGTTTCGGTATCCCGGTCGTACCTGAAGTCTGGATCATTACGGCAATATCCTCCGGAAGGCCCCTGGCCATTTCCTCATCAACAAAAGAGGCGTTTTGAGTATTGAATTTCTCGCCTTCTTTCAAAAGATTCGCGTAACTTATCAACCATGATTCGTTTTCATAAGAAGTCATTCCCGTTGGATCAACATAGACGATCTTGGAAATGTGCGTAAGCTTGTCCCTGACCTCAAGTAACTTATCCACCTGTTCCTGATCCTGCACCACGACAATTGAACAGTTAACCCGGTTGATCGAGGAGGACAATTCGTCGGCTACGGAGGACGTAAATAAATTAAGCGTCATCGCGCCGAGAGCGTGCGCGGCAATTTCACAAAATAACCATTCGGCATGATTATCGACGACAAGGCATACCGTCTGGCCTCTTTTTAGACCTAGCGAGGCAAATCCCGCGGCTGTATGACGGACGTAATGATAGTAATCCATCCAGGTAAATTTTTGCCAGATGCCATATGCTTTTTCCCGGATAGCGGTTTTTGTTTCGCCGTATGCAACGGCATTATGCGCCAGTATCTGCGGTATCGTTAAACTGTAATATTCTGAATATTTATTTTCGCTTTGCAAATTATCTACGCCTGCAATTTATATCGATTCGGATTCACCCAAATATGCCTTGATAACTTCCGGATTGGCGCTGATCTCTGCGGCGTTGCCTTCGCTTATTTTTTCGCCGAAATTCAAAACCATGATGCGCTGGGCAATATTCATCACTATGGACATATCATGTTCCACCAAAACCATCGTCATGCCCCAGCGCCCGTTCAATTCTAGAAGAAAGCGCACCATGTCTTCTTTTTCTTCAAGATTCATTCCCGCAAACGGCTCATCTAATATCAGCAGGCGCGGCTCGAGAGCGAGCGCTCTGCCCAATTCAACTCTTTTCATCATTCCGTACGGCAGCGAACCCACGGCCTGCTTGCGGATAGATTGCATCTCCAGAAAATCAATGATTTCCTCCAGAATCTGCCGATGGCGGATTTCCTCGCGAACCACTTTCGGGGTGAAAAACCATGATTTAACGAAGCTATAATGACAATGGATATGACGGGCGAGCGTCATATTGGCCAGCACCGTCATGCCGGGAAAAAGTTCGATGTTTTGAAAAGTTCTTCCGATGCCGACCTGCACAAGCTGATGGGTATGCATGGAAGTGATCTCCACTCCGTTGAATAAAATCTTTCCGCTCTGGGGACGGTAAAACCCCGTAATGCAGTTAAGCAGCGAGGTTTTACCCGCCCCGTTAGGTCCGATTATCGCCATTAGTTCGCCCGTGCGCACACTAAGGTCGACATTCTTTATCGCTGTCACGCCGCCGAAAGTCAGCTGAAGGTTACTGATTTCCAATTCGGCTTTCTTGCTTTCTTCCGGCCTGTTATGCATAATTGATGGCCGGCCGCGGAAAGCTTTCATAATTATCCTTATTTTTTACTTTCTGTTGATATCAATCATTTTTTCAATAACTGAATTTTATCTTTTCCCGGCACATAGAAATTGGTCAACGGCTGATACGTTCCGTTTTCTTTTACTTTGACCATGCGCGCCGTGAAAGATGCGCCATGATCATCCGGTGTGTAAGTAACATTGGGCACCAGACCGCCGAAATCTTCATTGTTGAACGATTCCAGCGCCGTGTTTATGGTCGCGGGGTTTATCTCTTTGCTCTGCTCGTAGGCGCGGAGAAACGCTCTCTCCATAATCATGCCCACGATTACTCCTTCCCAGTAAGAAGCATCGAAACTTTTTACCGTTTTATATCTTTTTATCAGGTCGTTCATCAATTTGGTTCCTTCAATTTTATCCTGCGGCAAACCGCCCGGAAACTGAATAACCAAACGATCGCGAATCAAGCCTTTCCCCATTTTGAAGAAATCAGGATCCGTGGAAGTCCATGTTCCCAAAAACTGCGGCTTATAATTTATCCGATCGGCGCTTTTGAAGGCGGTAATAATCGCCGATGGGAGCATCTGCATGAAGACATACTCCGCGCCGGCTTTCTGTAATCTCAGCAACTCAGTATTTAAATCGACAATCTTTGGAGGAAATTCTTCAATGGCAACAATGTTTATCCCCAGTTGGGCCGCGTATTCCTTGCTGGGCTCGTGGATCGAGCGGCCGTATGCGTTGTTATAGGTCAAAAGGCCCACTTTGGGGGCGTCTTTTTTCTTATGTATCGCTTTGATGTATTCCAGAACGGCATAGCAGTCCATCTTATAGCTGCCGAAAGGTAAATACATATAATCGATTGGTTTGCCTAAAATTTCCCAGCTGGTTGAATAGTTGATGGTGGGTATTTTGTATCTTTGTACGATGGGTTTCGCCGCCAATCCTTCCCCCGCGCTCCAGGTGGCAATCATATCCACTTTGTCCTGCAGGGCGAATTTCTGCACTGCTGCCACGGCTTCGGGAACCTTATAAGCAGTGTCCACAGTGATCATTTCTATTTTATGACCGGCAACACCCCCCTTTACTTCATTTACATAACGAAAATAATCACGCTGCCCCTTTTCATGAAACTGTCCCCAGGTGGAAGCAGGCCCGGTCAAGTTTATCGCCGCGCCTACTTTAATCGTTTTCGTCTGCGCGCAAACCTGGCCACTTATTAGCAAAATAACAACCGCCATAGCCAAAAAAATTCCGATAATGCTTTTTTTCATTTTCCCCTCCTCCTAAAAGTATTTTACTTTTTGCAAAAAAAAACCGTGGGCTGATGTTGATCTGCCCACGGTTCATTAACCATTTTAGCCGGTCATGACGTTATTAGGCAGACTTTTGAGTCTTTAAAGCTAAAAAAGTAAAAAAAATCTGCCTGTGCACTAGCTGAAAGGATTCCGTCTTTCATCATTGCTCATCTTTCCTGCCCTGGCATATAAGGCAAATATGCGAAAAAAGTCAAGAAAAAAGTAATTTTTGATTAAAAGAAGAAAAAAACAATTTTCCAATATTTTCATAAATAACTTCAAACAATTCAATAGTTTTATTTCCTTGACACACTTTTTCACTTTTAATATATTTAATAAATATAGGTATTTAAATCCATCTCTGTATAGAATTTATTATATGAATCAGCGTTTTAAAGATTTGATTTTTGCCGCCATCAAGCAGCGGATTTCCGATCTGCATATAACAGGTGGCTTTCCGCTTATCTTCCGCCGTGACGGCGTTATTCATTTCGATAAAAACATCAGATGGTCTCACACAGAAATAGACGCCATGGTTAAAGAAATGCTCAGTGACCGCCAGCTTCAGACTCTGCGCAAAAGATGGTCGGTTGATTTCTCCCTTTCCTTTAATCAGGTTCGCGCGCGCGTCAATACTTTTTACACCACCAGAGGTCTCAGTATGGCCATTCGCCTGCTGCCGGAAACTATACCTGAGTTGACCGCTTTGAATCTACATCCTTCGCTTAACCAAATCACAAAGCTGCAATCCGGGCTCGTTTTGGTGTGCGGCAGCACCGGCTCAGGAAAATCAACGACTATTGCGGCAATCATTGAAGAAATCAACCGCACCAGACCCGCGCATATCATCACCATCGAAGACCCGATTGAATACCGTTTCAAGCCTAAAAAATCATTTATTGAGCAGCGGGAAGTCGGTGTTCACGTTCCATCATTCAATCAGGGACTTCTGGATGTGCTGAGAGAAAACCCTGACGTGATTTTTGTCGGCGAATTAAGAGAGCCGGAAACAATACGCCTCACGCTAAACGCCGCCGAGTCCGGACACCTCGTTTTTGCCACGCTGCACGCTTCAGACGCGGAAGACGCGGCGTACCGCATCAATAACTGTGTTACGGGCGAAAATCAGGATGTAATCCGCTATCAATTTGCGTCCACTATTTCGTGGCTTATTGTTCAGCAACTGATATACATAAAAAGCCTTGATTTTCGCGTTCCTGCTCTTTCCATTCTGCGGGCAACACCCTCTGTCCAGAGCACTATTCGCGAAAATAAACTGACCCAGCTGGAAAACATCATGGTTACCAGCAAAAACGAGGGAATGTTTACCATGAAGCAATATGAAAAAGAATTTCTGGATAATCGACTTTCCTCGCTAGTGCATCCGCATAAAAGCTTCGGGATGGGTGCCGTATCTTCCAAGGAAAAGGATTACGTTTCCTCACTTATCGATCCCAATGCGATACAAGATATCGTTTATATGTCCACTGTAGAAGACACAGCCAAATCCGAAAGCGCCCTGAAGCTGACTGCCACCGATTATGAGGAACAGCAATACTTAATTCTTGAAGAACAAGACATCAACTTGCAGGATCTTCTCGCCCAGTTTGACAATGCCCAAAAAGACAAAAACAAACCTGAATGATTTTTTATTTTTGTTTATTACTAACGCGCTTTTTCTTTTATTTTCCCGGAATCAATCTTTTGAAAATAAATTTTGACATCGTCTTCGTATTAACCTATGTATCAAACTCTGAGTTTTAATTATTTAAGGAGTAAATTATGCTAAAAACAAGAATGACGCAACTGTTCGGAATTCAGCACCCCATTATGCTTGCGGGCATGAACTGGATTACCGAACCAAAACTGGTCTCTGCCGTATGCAACGCTGGCGGCCTAGGCATCCTGGCCATCGCCCGCTGCAATCCGACAGAAACAAGAGAAAATATCAAGCAAATCCGTGAC
>JBBIHZ010000087.1:0-7741 GCA_037446735.1 Deltaproteobacteria bacterium | reverse complement strand
CAAGGCATTATCCGCACCTTTGCCGACAGCACCCAGACTATCGCATATTTTGCAAAATTCCTCAACTGAAGAATGATTGCGACCTGCTGCTCCTTAAACTTACCTTCCTCTGCCGACGGGAAAAACATAAACGGGAATTTCGTCTTTGGAACAGGCAATATCCGCGGCCACGCCGGCTTCATTAAACGCGCCCACCGCCACGGTAGCGAGTCCCAAAGCCTGGCTCTGCAGATAAATATTTTGCCCCGCATGGCCCGCTTCCATATGCACGTACATCTCGCCCCTTTTAGCGTAACGCCCCGTTGTTCTTGCGTAATTTGCGCAAAAAACGATGGACATGGGAGCTCTTTCCACAACCCATTGTCCCAAAGCCGAGCGTGCAAGTTCCTTTCTGATGTCACCCGTTTTAACTTTTATTAATTCGTGATTTTGCGGAACGTAACGGTAAACTCCCGCTTCCAGCCCGGTCACTTTTCCCGCCACCAAGTATGCGGTGAGCGGAAAAGTTGCTCCTGCGGAAGGAGCGGTGCGGTATCCACGGCTGTCATTCAGTCCCTGCGCCGCCCATAAAAGCTGCGCTGCCTCACCGGTGTTAACGCCCTTATCGGTAAAAGTTCGCTCCGATCTGCGCGCGGCCAGGGATTCCTCAACGGTCATCTTCCCTTTTAGAATCGGCTTTGGTAATTTTATCGACGCTTGCTGTGCCGTAAAAACATCCGCACATAAAGCGGGGATGATAAGCAGGCATAAAAACCATTTCATAATAATTCCTCCTCGACAGACGTGGTGATCAATAACACACTTAATATACAAAAAAACTTTTTTCATCAACATTACCATTCAAGCGAAAACAGATTCAGCGAGCTTTTGGTTTTCTTTGCCGGCAACGACGATAAGGTAAAGACTTTAGATATTAAGCACTTACGGCAGCATTTTTTTTATTTTTAAGGTTGAGTAAAACTGCCAGTCAGGTTATAATACAAAACATTGTTACAGGCGCCCCGAGGAGACGGAAACTAAAAGTTCCCTTGGGTAAATGACCTGCTTTTAACCAACCGGTAAGACGCATCAACAGCGGACAGAAACGGCAATCTGCTTTGATGAAGGTAGTTGTCAATGTTTTTTCAAAAAAATCACTTATTAAAACCACCAAATTTAAGCAGTAAAGGAGGATTGTTAGATGTTTTGTAAGCAAAAGAGGAATTTTTCAAGGTTATTAATTATGGCAGCGCTTTTTGTTTCCGCCGGAATTTTGGCCCTTGCCGGTTGCGCGACCGCGCCCACGCCAAAAACCCTTAACCCAGACGTAAAGACCCCGCAGGTGATTGTAAATCCGCAATCCATAACCCTGGGAGCCGCAAACCTTTTGGGCGCAAAAATTGTTTTTGAAGGTTCTGGATTCAAGCCGAATGATTCAGTTTTTATTACGTTATACGGCCCGAACGACACACAGGCGGTTGTTGCCGACGGTAAGATAGGCGCCGACGGAAAATTCACCGCCGCAGTAGGAACGCTGGCTAAAGTAACCGCTATTTTGAAAGGCACGATAAGCGGTAAATACAAAGCAGACGGCTCATATGACCAGTTTGTCGTCCTGACCCAGCCGCCCATTCCGGCAGGGATGTATACGGCAAAAGCCACCTCCATGTTGTCGGATAAAACAGCGGAAACAAAAATGGAAATCAGAGAAGCATCCTTGGGCGACAGCCTGAAAGATTCGCTGGCTGGAATGTTGGGAAAAATTCAGGATAAACGTCCCTAAGTCCGAAAAGTATAACTCTACAGGAAAAAGAAAACGCCATAGCGCGGATTAACCCGCGCTATGGCGTTTTTAATTGGAACTGTTTCAGAGTCTAATAAAAATAAAATTGCTTGCCGGCTTTTATCACCGGCAAGCACAAACAAAGAACTAATCCTTATACATTGATTCGATCAGGTCGCCGTACTGGGCGTTGATGGATTTTCTTTTAACTTTCATGGTCGGGGTAACTTCACCATCCTCAGTATAGAGTTTCTTGTCCAGAATTCTGAATTTGCGGATATTTTCGACGCGCGCCACCTGCTGATTGACTTTATCCACTTCCTTCTGAATAAGCTCGATAACTTCCGGCGTTTTGGTCATGCTGGCAAAAGTGGTAAACTGCACTTTGTTATCCTGCGCGTATTTGGTGACGTTCTCGTCATCAAGAACGATAATGGATGTCAGATACTTTCTGCCATCACCGATAACCACGGCATCGTTAATATATGGAGAAAACTTCAGCAGGTTCTCCAGATACTGCGGGGCGATGTTTTTGCCGCCGGCAGTGATAATCAAATCCTTCTTCCGGTCGGTTATTTTAAGATATCCCTCTTCGTCTATCACACCCACATCGCCGGTGTGCATCCACCCGTCAATCAAAACTTCTTTTGTGGTCGCTTCATCTTTATAATAACCCTTAAAAACGCCCGGATGCTTGACAACTATTTCGCCGTCTTCGGCAATCCTTACCTGCGTACCCGGCATCGCCTTGCCCACGGTTCCAACCTTGTACTCCTTTATGCTCGACATGTGCGTGATGCCGGTTGTCTCGGTCATGCCGTAACCTTCACGGATGGGAATACCGATACTCTGGAAAAATTTGATTACTTCATGCGAAATAGGCGCCGCGCCTGACGCGCCAATTCTGACCCGGTCAAAACCAAGGCGTTTTTTCAATTTACGGAAAACAATAAAGTAAAAAAGATGATAAGCCATCGCCAAAGGCAGAGGAGCTTTTTCTCCTTTAATTATTCCATTGTTGTATTTTGCCCCGATTTTTACGGCAATATCGTAAAGTTTTCTTTTGAGCCAGGTGGCATCGGCCATTTTCAGCACAATGCCGGAATAATATTTTTCCCAGATACGCGGCACGGCGTGAAACAGCGTAGGCGATACTTCCATCATATCAGCCATAACCGTATCGGTGTTTTCCGTAAAGTTCACCGTGTGCCCCGTGGTCAGGTGAAACATGATATCGTATATCTGCTCGTAGACATGGTTAAGCGGCAGAAATGATATGGTTTCGTCATCAACGAACGTTTCAATTACCTGCCTGGCAGATTGGGCAACCCACAGATAACCTTCGTGCGACAGCATGGCGCCTTTGGGCATGCCGGTCGTGCCGGAAGTGTAAATGATGCCGGCGACATCATCGGGCTTTGCCTGCGCGGCTAATTGCATAAAAAGGGCCGGCTTTTCCTTGTCGATTTTCTTGCCCATCTCGAGCAGTTCGTCAAAACTCATGAACATCGGATCTTTAAAATGTTTGAGTCCCTCCATCTCCCAGCAGATGTGTTTTTTCAGCAAAGGAGTCTGATCGCGGAAAACCAGGGCTTTGTCCAATTGTTCTTCATCCTCGCAGATATATACGACAGCGTCGGAGTGTTCGACGACATATTTACATTCCGGCACCGGATTGGTTGTGTAAATACCCACCCAGACGCCGCCGGCACAAACCGCGCCAAGGGCGGAATAGAGCCACTCCGGCCTGTTTTCTCCGATGATCGCCACGTGGTCGCGATATTTAACGCCCAGGGCGTTAAGCCCCAGGGCAACATATTTAACATTATCCAGATATTCGGCCCAGGTTATGTCATGCCAGATACCGTAATCTTTTCTGCGCATGGCAACGCGTTTAGGTTGTCTTTGTGCTATATCCAATAATGCTTTGGGCAATGTGTCTATTGCCATTATCTAATCTCCCTTCAAAATCATTAATACAATTGGTGCAGACGATTTGCTGAAAAAACTGCTTGGAAAAAGTCCTTCTAGCGAAACCGCACTTTTCTTCTGTAGCGTTTATATCCTTTTACGGATTGCTCAGCAGCAATACCGAGATAAAA
Source organism: Deltaproteobacteria bacterium (assembly GCA_037446735.1). Classification (GTDB taxonomy): domain Bacteria; phylum Desulfobacterota; class Syntrophia; order Syntrophales; family Smithellaceae; genus UBA4810. Next base: position 3,877 of record JBBIHZ010000087.1, on the reverse strand, counting down.
CTCTTTAATGTCTTCATCGTTGCGTAAAACTTCCGGTTTGTCCGCGCGCACAATTCTGCCGTTTTCCAAAAGATACGCAAAATTGGAATATTTAAGCGCCATGTTAACATTCTGTTCCACCAGGAAAATAGTCACGCCATCTTTCTGGTTGATATTACGGATAATGCCGAATATTTCCTGCGTTAAAAGAGGGGAAAGCCCCAGCGAAGGCTCGTCCAGCATAAGCAGCTTGGGACGGCTCATCAGCGCCCGGCCGATAGCCAGCATCTGCTGCTCGCCGCCGCTCATCAGACCAGCCTGTTGTTTCATTCTTTCTTTCAGAATGGGGAAATGATGAAACACATTTTCCAGATCGCTCTGGATGTTTTTTTTGTCTTTTCTCGTGTAGGCACCGATGGTTATATTTTCCAACACGGTCAGTTCGGGGAAAACTTCGCGTCCTTCGGGAACGTAACCTATGCCCATTTTGACGATCTCATCAGTGTCTTTCCTGTCAATGCGTTCGCCCATGAATTCTATCGTGCCTTTTTCCGGCTGTTCTTCTTTTAAATCATAAAAAAGACGCATAATCGTCTTCAGCGTTGTTGATTTCCCCGCGCCGTTGGAACCTAAAAGAGCTACAATATCACCCTGTTTTATCTCGAAGGAAATGCCGTGCAACGCCCGGATTAAATCATACCATGTTTCAATATTTTTCACCTTGAGCATTAGCTAACTTCCTCCTCTCCGAGATACGCCTTGATGACCTCCGGATGCTTCTGCACTTCCTGCGGCGGCCCCAGAGTTATTTTCTGCCCCTGGTTCATGGCAAAAACACGATCGGATATGCCCATAATCATATTCATGTCATGCTCGATGAGCAAAATAGTCATCTGGTAATCTTCGCGGATGTCCTTTATCCAGATGGTCAGGTCGTCTTTTTCTTCCGTGTTCATACCGGCGGACGGTTCGTCCAGAAGCATTACTTTCGGCTCCAGCGCGAGCGCGCGTCCCACTTCCACCAGTTTGCGCTTGCCGTAAGCAAGGTTGCCGACAAACTGGTCACGCACGGACTGCAACTCGAGAAAGTCGATTACTTTTTCCACTTTCTCTCTGTGTTCCAATTCCTCGCGGGCGGCCGGAGAATATTTGCTGAACATAAAAGCGCCGCCGAAAATTCCCGTGTTCATGTGAATGTGCCGACCCAGCATGAGGTTGTCCATGACGGTGGCGTTGGCAAAAAGTTCTATGTTCTGGAAGGTGCGCGCGATACCTTTTTTGGCGACTCTGTCGGGAGTTTTACCAACCATGTTTTCATCTTCCATTATCACTTTGCCTGAATCGGGCTTATAGATGCCGCTGATCAAATTAAAGATGGTTGTTTTCCCTGAGCCGTTGGGGCCGATAATGGAGAAGATTTCATTCTTCTCGACACCGAAGCTGATATTGTCCACCGCTTTTATGCCGCCGAAACTGATGCTTAAATTTTCTACAGTGAAATAACTCATGAAATATTATTCCTTCTTTCTCTAACGCTTTGCTTTAACTAACCTACATCTTTTTGTATAAATATATATTCCTTATTTTTTAAACTCTCTCGATTTGCAGGGGCGAGAAGAATTAACCTTCCCCTCGCCCCTTGCAGGTATGTTACGCATTCCTCTATTTCTTTTTATCAAGCTCCAAGGGCATTTCGTTAACCGTCCAATCCTGAAGTACAATCACTTCTCCCTTAGGGCCGGACTGCCAGATGCGCAATTCGCGGGGAGGACGATTATTTGTGGCCGTCCATTTTATTTTGGGACCCATCCCCTGGAAGGTCATCTTATTCAGTTCCCTCGCTACAGCTTCCGTGCTAAGATTTCTTCCTGCTCTTTTCAGCGCTTCCACCAGAGGTTCGGCCACGACGATACCGGCCGCAAAGAATATCCCCCATCTTTCCTGGGGATAAAGTCTTTTTGCCGCATCAGCGTAATATTTGATAATCGGTATATTATAGTTGAAAATATCTTCTGTAAACGCGCTGGTCATAACACCTTCTTTGCCCCATAACCCATCGGTAATGGTATTCATAAGAACATAATCAGTCAGGTTATAGGAGTGAATCCACTGCGGATGGAAGCCGGTGGAAACAGCGGTACGTAGGGCAATGGCCGCCTGGGTGGGCGCCACCATGCCGATGACCGCTTCCGCGCCGGAAGCCTTCAGGCGAGCTACCTGGGAGGACAAATCTCTTTCAATTGGCTCAACAGGAATAGCGGCAACCAGTTCCATTCCGTACGTTTTCAGACGTTTTTTGATTCCCACCATAGCATCCGCGCCCCAGTCATCATTCTGGTACAGATAAGCTATCTTTTTGAATTTCTTCTTTTCTACAAGAAATTTCGCAATGATGCTGCCGTCATCTTCGTACAGAACCCACACACCCCAAAAATATGGATTGTGAGGTTCATAAAAACCTTTCGCTCCCGTACAAACCGATGTCCAGATGATCTTTTTCTGTCTGAGATAATCCCGCACAGCAAGTCCGGGCGCCGTGCCGACACCGCCGACAAAGGCAAAGACGCCCTGGCGGTCAACCAGATCTCTCACGGCGGCCATTGTCTGGGAAGGATTGTACTGGTCATCACGGATGAAATAGCGGATTTTTCTGCCGTGTATTCCACCCCCCTCATTGACCAGGTCAAAGATTACCCTGGTGCCGCGCGCGACAGCTCCCCACGGAGCGGCCGGGCCTGTCTGCGGACCCCACTGGCCAATTCTAATTTCCTTGTCATCAAATCCCGCTTTCTGCGCCAGCCCTTGATAAGACATCAGAATAACAGCGCAAAATGCAACTAACATTACCAAAATGACTTTGTTTAAACGCATAAACCGTTCCCCTTTCTTGAGACCTTTCTGTTTAACCCATAAAATACTTCTAACTACCTATCGCTTAAATATAAAAAAATTTGTTCTAGTTTTTCTATATGGTCAGCTTTTATACCAACTCCCTTTTTCTTTCATAAAAATAAACCCAATATTCACATCAGAATGTGACTTGGTATCCTGATTAATAAAAGTAACTTCCACTTCCACCTGGGCAAATTTCTCCACCAAAGGATATTTTCCACGGTCTTCATTATCCTGAATGTAACTCACCGCAATAATGCGGTAATCGGTAACGCGATCCGGGGAGGTTTTGGCCTGGGCAAGATATTCATTGTAGGTGTACGAACGGACGTAGGCGGAAGAAGCAGCAAAGCAGCTATAAACCGCTTGATAATCTCTGCGGACTTCAGCATCCAAAAACTCGCGCGCGGCTTTCAGCACAGCCTGTTTTTCGCGCTCGTTGGTAAAGGGCACATACCAGCCCTTGTACACAAAAAACGCCCCGGGCAAAATAAGCGCCAGGCAGACAAACGCGATCAGCAATTGTTTCCGTTTTTTTAGTAAATCTATCTTTTTTATCATCTGGTACAACTACACTTTTTTAACCCAATGCTTGGCGAACAGCCCGCTCGGACGAACACAAAGAACCAATACGATGACGACAAAAGCCGTAATCGGCTTCCATGCGGGCAAGATATATCCGAAAAAGTTTTCGATAAGGCCCATGATAAAACCGCCAATCAACACCCCGGGGATGCTCATCAAACCGCCCAACACGGCGGAAGCAAAAGCGCGCAGGAACGATTCCATCATGAATCCGGGGTCAAGAATATTCTTGGCGGACAAAAGCATTGCCGCTACCGCGCCGATAATCGAGCTGAACGCCCAGGCAAAGGCAAAAACACGGTCCGTCTTTATTCCCATTATTTTTGCGGCGTGTTTGTTCTGCTGAGTCGCGCGCATGGCTGTTCCCATTGTCGTGTGCTGAAAGAAAAAATATAAAAATACCATAACGACAGCAGCAGCA
>JBBIHZ010000086.1:0-7744 GCA_037446735.1 Deltaproteobacteria bacterium | reverse complement strand
AGAATCATGAATGTCGTCGGGCGTCCCGTTGACGGTTTGGGTCCCATAGACGCTAAAATTTCTTCCGCCATTCACAGGGAATCCCCCTCTTTTCTGGAGCAGGACACCACCGTTCACGTTCTGGAAACGGGCGTTAAGGTTATCGATCTTTTGGTACCCTTCCCCCGCGGTGGTAAAATGGGCATGTTCGGCGGCGCCGGCGTCTACGCGGCGGGCGTGATGATCGCGCTTTTGGCGGTGTTTCTGTTTTCGCAGGCGTGGGTGAAAGAACACGTGAAGGAAACGACCTCTACCGCGAAATGCTCGAATCGGGCGTTATTAAGCAGGCGGCCTTGATTTACGGTCAGATGACGGAACCCCCCGGAGCAAGAGCCAGAGTGGCGCTTACCGGCCTCACGGCGGCAGAGTATTTTCGTGATGAGGAAGGGCAGGACGTGCTTTTGTTCATCGATAATATTTTCCGTTTCACGCAGGCCGGCTCCGAGGTCTCCGCGCTTTTGGGACGCATGCCCTCCGCCGTCGGTTACCAGCCGACACTCGCCACGGATTTGGGCGAGCTGCAGGAGCGCATTACCTCGACAACCAAAGGCTCCATTACCGCCGTGCAGTGCGTGTACGTGCCGGCTGACGATTTGACCGACCCCGCGCCGGCCACGACCTTCGCCCATCTGGACGGAACAGTCGTTTTGTCGCGCCCCATCGCCGAGCTGGGAATTTATCCCGCCGTGGACCCGCTGGATTCCACCTCGCGCATCCTTGACCCGCTGGTTCTGGGAGACGAGCATTATCAGGTGGCGCGTCAGGTTCAGGTGACGCTGCAGAAGTACAAGGATTTACAGGATATCATCGCCATTCTGGGGATGGACGAACTTTCCGAAACGGACAAACTCACCGTCAGTAGAGCCAGAAAAATTCAGCGATTCCTTTCCCAGCCGTTCTTTGTCGCGGCGCAGTTTACCGGCACGGAAGGCAAATTTGTTTCCGTGGCCGACACCGTGCGCGGCTTCAAGGAAATCCTGGAAGGAAAGCATGATGATCTGCCGGAACAGGCCTTCTGGATGGTAGGCGGCATCGAAGAAGCGGTGGAAAAAGCCAAGAAGATCAGCCAGTAATTTTGCAGGTGGAGGAAACCCATGGCGGATGAATTAATGCTTGAAATTGTTACCCCGGAAAAGATGGCGTTTTCCGGTCATGTGGAAGAAGTGACCATTCCCGGCGTGGAAGGTGAATTCGGCGTGCTGCGCGGCCACGAGGCAATGCTCAGCGCGGTGGATATCGGGCAGTTGAATTTCACGAGAAACAACAAAAAAGTGTATTTTGCCGTAAACACGGGCTACGCTGAAGTGACGTCAAATAAAGTTACCATACTGATTGAAACCGCGGAAAGATCTGATCAGATCGATATTACCAGAGCCAGAAGAGCCAAGGATAACGCGGAAGCGCGGCTGGCAAAGCTCACCAGGGAGAACGAAGATTTCGAAAAGATGCGCGCTGCCCTGGCCAAAGCCATCGCGCGTATAGGCGTCGCGGAAAAAGAAGGCAGCAGATAAATATTTTCACATAACAGTAAAAATAAGGCAGCGCGTAAAAACCGCTGCCTTATTTTTTGGCAAAATCAGATAATATAAGGAGACTCTTATAATGGATTTTTTCTTTTCTCCAAAGAGTATCGCTGTCATCGGCGCCTCCCCCAATCCTTTCAAGGGAGGCAATTTCATCCTGAAAAACCTGATTAACACTTTTCGGGGAAACATTTATCCGGTAAATCCCAAATATAAAATCATGGACGGCCTTCCCTGCTACCCCAGCGTACAGGAAATACCTGGTATGGTGGATACCGCCATCATCTTTGTTCCCGCCCGCGAAGTGCCAAGGGCCGTGCGCGACTGCGCGGATAAAAAAATCCCGGGGGTAATCATTGAGTCCGCGGGCTTTGCGGAAATCGGCGCAGAGGGCAACAAATTACAGGGCGAACTTCTGGAAATAAGAAAGCAAACCGGTATCCGCCTGTGGGGGCCCAACTGCATGGGCATGGTGGATGGCGTTCAAGGACATGTTTTTTCCTTTATGGTTCCGGAGGCCGTCAAGAACGGTTTAATTCCGGGTCATGTCTCGCTTATTGTGCAAAGCGGCATGCTTTCCGGCGGTTTTCTCATGGACATCGTCAGCAACCGCATCACGGGAATCAATAAAGTCTGTTCCGTGGGAAACAAAATTGACGTTGATGAGTGCGACCTGCTGGAATACTTTGAAAAAGACCCGCAGACGAAAGTAATCGGCCTGTACCTGGAATCCATCGTGGATGGACGCCGTTTTCTGGAGCTGTGCAAAAAAAGCTCCAAGCCCATTGTTGTTTTGAAGGGGGGAAAAAGCGCCAGCGGCGCCCAGGCCGCCATAAGCCATACGGCGGCTCTCGCCGGTAATCACCGCGTCATCGAAAGCGCGCTGAAACAAGCGGGCGTTATCGAAGCCCGCGATTTTAAACAGATGGTGGATATCTGCCGCTGCCTGGCCGTGTATTCACATAGGCCCGCGGGTTACGGGCGCGTCGCCATACTGACCGCCAGCGGCGGGGCGGGAATCGTGGCCAGTGATTTTATCGAGGAATATGATCTTTCTTTGGCTAAGTTTACAAACGCGACGAAAGACGCCCTGGGAAAACTCTTTCCCAGTTGGATGCCGGTGAACAATCCGGTGGATATCTGGCCGGCCATTGAAGCCAGCTTGGGCAAGGGCATTGACGTTTACCGCGAAGCACTGCGTGCGCTTTTAGCCGATAAGGGCGTGGACGCGGTTTTAATTTGCGGCTTTGCCGGCAACGCCAGCGTTTCCTTCAACATGGCGGATATCACCGAAAAATCCCGACAGTCGGGGAAGCCTATTTTTATCTGGCTTTTCGGCCTGCGCGACGCCGCCTTTGCCGCTCAAACACAGGCCAGAGAACACGGCGTGATGATCTTTCAGGAGCTCCAGCGCGCGAGCGAGTGCCTCGCCGCCGTTCTTCATCAAAAAGATAAAATGAATTTAGCGAAAACTGCTTCGGTTCAGGCCGCGCGAATCAATCTTACGGGTAATTTGCGAAGCATTGTGGAAAACACTCATGGGCCATTGGATGAGTTTCTATCCAAAAAAATTCTCCGGGTCTGCGGCTTTCCGACAGTAAAGGAAAAAATGGCGACCAGCTTGACGGAATGTAAAAAAGCCGCCGCGGCCTTGGGCTATCCGCTGGTGATGAAAGGCATCATGCCGTCTGTGATACACAAAACAGAAATGGGTCTGGTTTATAAAGATATTAAAACACGAAATGAAGCGCAAAAAATTTATCTGCATCTGACAAAAAAAATGCGCGGCAAAGGATTCGTGTTGTTGCAAAAACAGATTCCGGGCTACGCGGAAATTATCATGGGCATGACGAGAGACGCCCATTTCGGGCCGGCGGTAATGCTGGGCGGCGGCGGCGTGATGACGGAAATATTCCAGCAGAGCGCCTTTGGCATCGCTCCTCTAACCAGGGCAGAAGCGTTAGAACTAATAAACAGATTCCCCGCGCGAAAACTCTTGACAGGTTTTCGCGGCAACCATCCGGTGGACAAATATAAACTGGCCCAACTGCTTGTGACGCTGGGAGAAATCAGCATTGCTCATCCGCAGATAAAAGAGATAGACATAAATCCGCTGATTATCTCTTCCCGTGGTATGACCGCCGTGGACGCGACCATAGTTCTTGATTAGAATATATTCCCTCTTGTGCGCTAAAAAGAGCGTGGGTTTTACTATTCCTCAGCCGCTATATCCATAACTTCAAAACTGCGTTCCCCGCCCGGCGTTTTCACTTTTATTTTGGCCCCGACGACTTTGCCGATCAGCGCTTTGCCGATGGGTGAGGTCACGGATATTTTATTTTCAGCGATATCCGATTCCAGCGGCCCGACCAGCTGATAGCGTATTTCGTCGCCCGTGTCGCTGTCGGCAATGGTGACAAAACAGCCGAAGACAACTTTATCGGTGGTAAGATTTCGCAGACTGATGACGTTGGACATCGCCAGATTATTTTCCAGTTCCTGAAGTTTGCCGTGCAGATAAGATTGTCTTTCCTTGGCCGCCGTGTATTCAGCGTTTTCGGAAAGATCGCCATGCGCGCGCGCCACTTCAATATCACGTATATTTTCGGGAATGGAAATATTTTTCAAAACTTCCAGTTCCTTCTTTAATCTGTCAAATCCAGCTTTCGTAATAGGCATTTTTTGCATTTTGACTCCGGATTGTTTTTTTCGTGCGTGAAAAATATTATTTTCGCGGCCGAATGTGATTTCGTTTCCGTTTAATAAAGAACTCCCGTCGTGTCAAGAATATTCGTCTAAATTTTTTTGTTATCGAAGAGATGTAAAACAAACGGGGGTCTTTGCATTATTTTCGTTATGAACCGAAGCAGCGATGTTGTAGCGATGTTGTATTGTGCTGCCGGTTATGCTATTTCTATGTTTATTAAACAGGTTTTGAAAAATACTTAAATGCGCGACAACTTTGAACGGGAAATAAACTATTTACGTATTTCGATAACCGACCGTTGCAATCTTCATTGCACCTATTGCCGCCCGAAGGATGGCATTTCACTGAAAGGACACGAGGATATCCTGCGTTATGAAGAAATCATTCGCGTTGTCCATGTAGCCGTCAGAATGGGTCTTATTAAAGTGCGAGTTACCGGAGGAGAGCCGCTGGTACGCCGCGGTTTCACTGATTTTATTGCATCTTTAAAAAAAATATCCGGCTTGCAGGATATAAGCCTTACCACCAACGGCATCCTTCTGGAAGAATATGCCCAAAACATATACGAGGCGGGTATCAGGCGCATTAATGTGAGCCTTGATTCACTGAATGAAGAGAAATATGCCCGCATCACGGGCGGCGGCGACTTAAATGCTGTTTTGCGCGGCATAAACAAGGCGGAAAAAATCGGCTTTTCCCCGATCAAGATAAATACGGTGGCCATCAAAGGTTTCACTGATGATGAGATTCCGGCTTTTGTACAGCTCGCCTATCAAAAACCTTTTCAGGTGCGCTTTATCGAATTAATGCCGATAGGTCAGGCCAATGACAAACATGAAGAAAATTACCTGCCCACAAGCCAGTTGCTCGATAAAATCGCAAAAAAATACACGCTGGTGAAAATCGAAGAAAAAACACCCGCGGACGGACCGGCGCAGATATTCAAGCTCAAGGGAGGCGCCGGTGAAATCGGGGTAATCAGTCCGATCAGCGTGCATTTTTGCGCCACCTGCAACCGCCTGCGCCTTACCGCCGACGGAAAACTCCGTTCCTGCCTGTTAAGAGACGATGAAGTCGATTTAAAAAGCCGCCTCCGTGCCAATTGCTCAGATGAGGAACTTGAATCTCTAATCCGCCGCGCGGCATCCCTAAAACCCGGCAAGCAAGACATCTCCTGCACCGTGGACCATCTCAGAAAATGCCAGCGGGTCATGTCGACCATTGGTGGCTGATAAATATAGAAGCAATCTTCCCTTTGAAATTTTTTGATAATTTGATATGTAGAAGCACGATTTTCTGTGATTTTTCGTTCACTTAAAGCGAGGGGAGAATCACCCATGGTTTTTGCACAGGGCACAGTTAATTTACCCGGCAATCAACAACTGTCGGATTTTGAGCGTTTTCTTTTACATCGCCAAACGGAATTGATTCTCGAGCTTGTGGCGCCGCATGCTGGAGAGCGCGTGCTTGATATCGGCTGCGGCAGAGGCGATTATCTGCGCCTGTTCAGGGATAAATGGTGCTCGGTGACCGGCTTGGATTCATCAGCCGAAGCTCTGAAAATAGCCAGAAACAACCTGGCGGAAAAAGGTGATTTGGTTTGGGGGCAGGCCGAAGACCTACCTTTTTCCGATGACGAATTCGATATTGTCACTTTAATCACTTTTCTGGAAGCGTCACGCAATCCCAATCAGGTGATCAGAGAAGCGATTCGCGTATGCCGGGGACGAGTCTTTATCAGTTTTTTAAATAATTTTTCGTTCGCAGGCACAAAGCAAAAACTAAAGGAATTATCCGGTTTTCCCCTTACCAAAGATATTCATTTTTACCGCATGGCTGAGATTAAAAGCATGATCGGGCGCGTTATCGGCGCGCCGGAAATAACCTGGGGCAGCGTCATTTATTTTCCGGAATTTGTTTACAGTTTCTTTGAAGAACTGGAAGAAGCGCTGCCGCTGAAAAACAATCCTTTCGGCGCATTTACCGGCCTTGTCTTTCCCGTCAAATACACTTATCGCACCGCGCAAAATCCGATCATGAACACGTTCGGCGTCAATGGAAACGCGCGCAGAACAGCTCCGGGCGCCGCTTCCGACATGCTCCGCGGGATGCCAAAATGATTCGCCAGGCCCTGCTTTATGATAAACTTGACGACCAGCGCGTCCGCTGCAATTTATGCGCGCATCGCTGCGCGATCCATCCGGGACGGCGCGGTATCTGCGCGGTGCGTGAAAACAGGGACGGGGTTCTCTGTTCCCTAGTGTATGCGACGCTCATCGCTGAAAATATCGACCCGATCGAAAAGAAACCTTTTTTTCATGTGCTGCCCGGTTCGCTTTCTTATTCTATTGCGACGGTTGGGTGTAATTTCCGCTGCGCATTCTGTCAAAACCATGAAATATCCCAGATGCCGCGCACTTCCATCATGATCGCGGGAAATGAAGTCAGCCCGCGGGCGATAGTTGAAAACGCGGCGGCCAAACATTGCAAAACCATCGCCTACACATATACCGAACCGACAGTTTATTTTGAACTGGCCCTCGATATCGCAAAAATTGCCGCTGCCAACGGTTTAAAAAACGTCTTTGTCACCAACGGATTTATGACAGCGGAAACCGTGGAAATGATTGCCCCTTATTTAGCCGCCGCCAATGTGGATTTGAAATCTTTCCGCGAGGAATTCTATAAAAAACACTGCGGGGCGAAACTGGCGCCGGTGCTGGAGAGCCTGAAAAAAATGAAGGAAAAAGGCATCTGGGTAGAAATTACCACTCTTTTAATCCCCACCCTCAATGATGATGAAGAGGAACTTAAAGACATCGCCCAATTCATCGCGGCGTTGGGCAAAGAAACGCCCTGGCATATCAGCCGTTTCCATCCGCAGTTTAAAATGCACGATTTGCCGCCGACGTCAATTTCTTCCCTGCACAAAGCGGTAGAAATCGGCAGGGAGGCGGGGCTTAAATATGTCTACAGCGGCAACGTACCGGGCGATAACGGCGAAAACACCTATTGCTTCAACTGCAAAAATCTTTTGATCGAGCGCTTCGGATTCAAAATAATGAAGACCGACTTAAAAGGCAACAAATGCGCCAACTGCGGCACCGTGCTGGACGGATTGTTTGGATAATATTTCTGCAAAGCGCTATTTGAATTTATAAACTTTTTCGTTGAACAGCTTGAGGCAGGCATCAACCACAGCGGCATCATAAAGAATATTTTTGTTTTTGTTTATTTCCGCCAAAGCCTCCTTTAATCCTACCGCGGGACGATACGGTCGATGAGAAGCCATTGCCTCCACAACATCCGCCACCCCCAGAATCTTTGCTTCCAGAAGCATTTTGTCGCCGGTTAATCCCCGTGGATATCCTGAGCCATTCATTCGCTCGTGATGTTCCAGTACCATTTGGGCAATCGGCCAGGGAAATTCGATATCTTTGAGAATATCGTGGCCGGTCTGGGGATGTGTTTTAAT
>JBBIHZ010000085.1:0-7917 GCA_037446735.1 Deltaproteobacteria bacterium | reverse complement strand
GAAGTGTCCGTTTTAAGCCCCTTAAAGCGCGTCAAGGAGATAAACGAAATTCAGGTGGGAAAACACGGCTTATACATAGTGCGCGGCTATAATTCGGGATTGTTGCTGCCGCAGGTTGCCGTGGAACATAATCTGGACAGGGAATCTTTCTTGCGCGAGACATGCTACAAAGCCGGTCTTCCCCCTGATGCGTGGAAGGATCCGGAAATTCAAATCTACACATTTTCCGCCGATTACTTTAGCGACGTTGTTTGAGGCACAAGCTGAATTCTTATTTAATGCAAACGCGCCTGACCTGTTTGAGGTCGGTGTGCCATTGAAGGGCTTTTTGAATTCCGTCCTGCAGCAGCGTCGTCATGCCTTCCTCAATGGCCGCTTCGCGTATCGGTTCGGCATGCTCGTGCCTCTGGATCATTCTTTTGATGTTATCCGAAGCAATAAGAAGTTCATGTATGCCCATCCGGCCAAGATAACCTGTGCCGTCGCAGGTGTCACAACCTTTCGGACGATAGAGCGTAAAGTTATCCGTGTAGGGAATATTTAGCTTATCAAAATATTTTTTTCCGTAAGTTTCCGCGATTTCCTCATATTCTTCCTTGCTTGGATGATAAGCCTCCTTGCATTTCTTGCACAGCGTGCGCACCAGTCTTTGCGCCAGTATTCCCAGGAGAGCGTCGGCAAAATTAAGGGGGTCAATGCCCATATCCAAAAGGCGGACGATTGTTTCCGGGGCGCTGTTGGTATGCAGCGTGCTGAACACAAGATGGCCAGTAAGAGACGCTTCCACGCCGATTTTTGCCGTTTCGAAATCTCGCATTTCGCCGACCATGATTACATCCGGATCGGCGCGCAGAAATGAGCGCATGGCCGCGGCAAAATCAAAACCGATTTTCGACTGCACCTGCACCTGGCGCAGACCGTGCTGGGTTATTTCCACGGGATCTTCCGCGGTCCATATTTTTCTGCCGGGAGTATTGATATGCTTGAGACATGCGTGCAAAGTGGTTGTTTTACCGGAGCCGGTGGGTCCCACGCATAAAATCATCCCATAAGGCTGCTCAATTATTTTCTGCATTTCCTTGTAATTCCGGTCGGAGAGGGCCACCGCATCCAGGGGCATGGTTCTTCCTTTGGCCAGGAGGCGCAGCACGATATCTTCCACGCCACCCTGAGTGGGAATTGTGGCCACGCGCAATTCGATTTCTTCCTCGCCGGCTCTTTTGTACTTGATTTTACCGTCTTGCGGCAATCTCTTGACGGTGATATCGAGATTAGACATGATCTTGATGCGCGAGGCAACGGCGGCGCGGTAACTATAGGGCAGTGTCTGATAAAGGGAGCATTCACCGTCTATGCGGTATCGCACATCAACATTCTTGGTATCAGTATTCGGTTCTATATGAATATCCGACGCGCGACGCGCATACGCCTCGTTGATAAGTTTGTTAACCAGTTGCATGATCACGCTATGAGATTCGGTGATCACTTCGCCATCATCCTCTTCGTAGACGTCTTCGTCCTGATCCAGTTTGCCCAGTATCTCATCGATCGAGGTATTATCCTGAGGTGAGGCAAAGAACCGGTCGATATACCGCTGAATGTCTTCCGCCAGGCAAACATCATATCTGAGCAGTTTTGTTTTTAGTAGGCTTTCAATCGCGTCTTTTTTAAGGATGTTGGTCGGATCGTCTATAAGAACCCTGATTCTTCCGTCAACTCTTTCCAGCGGCACCCATACCTCTCTTTTCAGAAAAGGTTTTTTAAGATTTTTCAGCAGTTCGCCCGGTATGGGTATTTTGTCGTTATAGGTGATAAATTCGCAATTATAATATTCAGCAAGTGATACGCCGATATCTTCCTTGGAGATGTTGTATTTTTTTAGAAGCACGTTTTCCACCAAATCTTTCTGATCACGCGCTTCTTCGGTAGCCTTGTCTATTTGCGCCTGCGTCACTATGCCCTGCCTGATCAGATATTCAAACTTTGATTGGCGTCTCTGTTTATTGAATCTCTCCTGGTTGTGAAACGCGATTCCCAAAACATTGCAGATTTCGTCAAGGAAAATCTGACGGTAGTCCTCAATCTTATCCGCACCTTTTTGCGTCATAACCTCCAAAACGCCCATTATGTTGCGTTCATGGATGATCGGTATCGCCAGGATCTGGCCGGTGAGAACGCCTAATTGTCTGTCGAGACTGCGATCGAATTTTAGCTGTTCATGGATTCTCCTAAGTTCCCGTTCGTCATAGGCGTCATTGATCAGAACCGTTTTCTTGTTATTTGCCGCAAATCCGACGATGGTGGAATTATTCACCGGCAGGCGAATTTCCTTGATGTCGTTTGCTTCTGTCTTTAGAGTATAGATTTCTTTTTTTATCTTATCGTAGGCATAAATGTTGAGTATATTAATATTAAATAACTTGCGAATGTCCTCTTTTATATCAATAATAATATCCTTGATGTTTTCCGCGCTGTTTATCCTGTTATTGATGTTTTGAATGGATTTGTGAAATTCGAGGTTCTTTAAAAGTTCTTCCACCTGCGGCGCGTTGGAAAGAGTATCTTTCTGCGCGCCTGTTGAATAAGGAGTTGTTTTACGGATGGTTTTATCCATGATCAATATTCACTTTCTTGCTTTGATTATCATCGTTTTATTGCAATCATAGCGCATTATGCTACTGCTTCAGCAAACGCCTCAATAGCCGCGGGAATTTCAATATTCAGCAAAAGTCCCATCTGCGTTTTCGTGCCGTCAAGTAAAATTCCCCAGATATATTCGCCCAGCGGGATAATAACGAGCAAGCGATCTTCCTGTAAGTCAAAAGTCGCGTATCTTCCGACCTCAGGTATACCGCCTATTTTTGCCGTATCATTGACCACCTTGATGATCTTGACGATAAGGGCGGCGAATTTTGGAGTAGCATTGTATCCGGCAATGGATTGACCGTCAATATTCATCGCGATAGCCGTGCATATTAAACTATCACCCAGATTGGTTTTTAGTACTTCGACAGCCTCTTTAAGTTTCGTCACGTTCATATGTCGTTATCCTGGCCTGATTTTATTTGCTTAGCTTTTTTTCCAAGCGCTTAATTTCTGCTTGGTTTCTGATTTCAAATCTCTCTGTTTTTTGTCATTTTCCACCTGCGCCTGGGCTTCCTGCTTCGCTCTTTCTTCGGCTTCCGCTCTTTGTTTTTTCAGGGCTTCTTCTTTTGCCAAAGCTTCTTGTCTGGCCCTTTCCTCCGCTTCTTTGGCTTTACGTTCCGCTTCTTCGCGCGCCTGCGCTTCTTTTCTGGCTTTTTCTTCCGCTTCCGCTTCCGCTTTTGCCTTTTTTATCGCTTCTTCACGAGCCAGAGCTTCCTGCCTGGCTCTTTCCTCCGCTTCCGCTTTTGCCTTTTTTATCGCTTCCTCACGTGCCAGAGCTTCCTGTCTGGCTTTTTCTTCGGCTTCCGCTTTTGCTCTTTTCATCGCTTCTTCACGGGCGAGGGCATCTTGTCTTGCTCTTTCTGCTTTTTCTTCAGCTTCTCTGGCTTTGAGTTCCGCTTGTTCGCGGGCGAGGGCTTCCTGCCTTGCTTTTTCTTCTGCTTCATGAACTTTACGTTCCGCTTCCTCGCGCGCGAATCTTTCCGCTTCCGCTTTTGCCTTAGCTTCGAGGATCGCCCGCTTTTCCGCCGCTTCCATGGCTCTTTTTTCCGCATCAGGAACTGATTTTTTATCAGAAGTTTTTACCCCCGCCTTCAGACGCGCTTCTTCTCTTATTTTTTCGAGATCGAGACTGGCGCGAGATCCGAATGTCGCGGATGCTTTTGACTTATCTTCCGTTTCGGATGTATCTTGTATTTTAACAGTTTCCGCACTTTTTTTAGCTATAGATATTTTACTTTGTGTGTCAGCCGGTTTGTAAGAAATGTCAGGCCTTTCGTGAGTATGCGCCTTAGTTTCGGTAATCGAAATTTTTATTCCCAAGGCGTCAACGATATTGTCGGCAACCGCGTTAATATCGAGTGGCTTTTCCAGGTAGCGGAAAATTCCCATGTTGCTGACGATTTCTTCTATTTTTGGTGTTCCATAGGCGGTCATAAGGATGACGGGTATTTTGGGATAATTTCTGTTCATGTAGGCCAGAAGTTCAAAGCCGTCCATCTTCGGCATGCTCAAATCGGTAATTACCAGATCGACGGGAGATAGTTTGAGAATTTTCACGGCTTCCGCTCCGTTAGGTGCCGTTCTCACGTTGAAATATTTTTTATACATGCTTAATCCGTCAGCGAGACTCAAAACAAAAGGCTCTTCATCGTCAACGATGAGAACTTCATAAACACGTGATAATTTTCCCTTGAAAAAAGAATCCTGGGGCGATGTCGCCATTCTCTGCTTTAAAGTCTCGAAATTGCTTGCTGTATTTATCATAACTCTCTCCCATTAATTACTTGGTTTTATTTGCTATTCCTGTAATTTAAGAATAACCTGTCATTTGGTATTAATTTATAGCAAACATTATGCCATAGAAATACATTTAAAAATAACATGAAATAACAGATACTTAAAAGAAAAAAGAGGAATTGTCGGAAGAAATTGGCTCAAAATGACTGGCTCATTATGAGCTAGTGTTCGCTTATTTACAGGCAGGATTTAGTTGGTAATTTTTTAATTTTCTCTTTAGCGTGGATAGGGCAATTCCCAATGCTTTGGCAGCTTGTGTGTAATTGTTTTCATATTTTACTAGAGCCTTTTTTATGTGGTCTTTTTCTATTTCCTCCAGGGTTCTTATCTCATCAATTTTTCCGTTTTCCCGGTTTTTTGCGGAGGACAAAGATATATCATAACCATTTTTTATCAGTGCGGAAGGTTTAAGGACATTGCCTTTCTGGATAATCAAGGCTCTTTCCATTACATTTTTCAGTTCACGAATATTGCCCGGCCATTCATATTCCAATAATTTATTCAATTCTTTTTCCGGAAGGCTCACTTCGGAACTTTTTGCCATTTTTTTCATAAAATATTCGCATAACAGGGGAATATCCATCTTTCGTTCGCGTAGGGGCGGAAGATGGATATGGATAACACTCAGTCTGTAATAAAGATCATCACGGAAGGATTTACATCTTATCGCTTCCTGAAGATCTAGATTGGAAATCGCGATGACACGGACATTGATGGGTTTAAATGATTCACCGCCCACGCGACGGATTCTTTTTTCCTCCAGCACCCCCAGTAATTTCGACTGCAAGTGAATGGGCATGGAGCTTATTTCATCCAGAACAAGAGTACCGCCGTCAGCCAGTTCAAAGATTCCCCGGCGCAGCGCCGTAGCGCCGGTGAAAGCGCCTTTTTCCGAGCCGAAGAGTTCCGCCTCAATCAGGCTTTCCGGAAAAGCGGCGCAATTGGTCGTCAAAAAAAGTTTTCGCGGTAGATTGCTTTTATGATGAATAGCGCGCGCCACGATATTTTTGCCGGTACCGGTTTCGCCGGTGATGAGCACCGGAGCGTCACTGGTGGCGGCCAGATCGATCATGCGAAAAATATCTCCGAAAGCCGCTTGTCCCGCAACAAGCCCTATATCTTCGCTCTCTTTGTCATCATGATAGTTCTGTATCTGTTCAGTTTTTTCCAGCTCCTGTGTGCGGAAAGCCTGCCTGACGGTAAGTTCCAGCTCAGCCATTTCAAAGGGTTTGGAAAGATAATCATGAGCGCCGACTTTAATTGCCTCCACCGCATTGCTGAAACTGGGGTACGCGGTGACAAAGATAATTTTTGTCTGGTCGTTGTATTTTAGTATGGCAGGACAAAGAGACACGCCTTCTGTGTCCGGGAGTTTTTGATCAAGAATTACAATGTCGATTTTTAAATCCTTGCAGATTTTCAGGCCTTCTTGGCCGGTATTCGCGGTAAGAACGTCAGCGGTCTCGTTGTTCAGAATATCACGAACCGATTCACAGAAAATGTCGTTATCATCGACAACGAGAATTTTCTTTTTATTTGTGCGCATCATGTCTGCCTTCGGGAATAAAGACGGTAACCTTTGTGCCGATGTCTTTATAACTTTTGATTTCCATATTGCCTTTCATCAGGGTTACCATTTTCAATGCGATCATGAGTCCCAACCCCGTTCCCCTTTGCTTCGTGGTGTAAAAAGGCTTGAAAAGATTGGTCTGTTCCTCTTCGGTCATGCCTATGCCATTGTCTTCGATAGTAACAGCAACAAAACCTTCTTTTCTTTCCGCCCGGATCATGATCTGAGGGTTTTCACAATTGTGCAACGCGTCCGACGCGTTGGTTATTAAATTAAGAATAACTTGATGCAGGAGCCGCGGATCAGCACTGACGATCTCTACCGGAGGCACTACAACATAATTGATTTTTATTCCCGCGTGTCCCAGATCGCCTGAGACCAGAGAAATAAAGCGCTTAATGAAATCCTCAACATGAACATTTTGTATATCCGGGTTTTCAAAAAGGCTGAAGCTCTTTAGCGCCTGCAGAAGAAATTCAACTCTGGATATCTCCGTCATGGCACGATCAACAAACCTTTCCACCGCACTGGTCGAATAATGGGCCAGATTCTTTTTCAGAACACTCAAGGTCATTTTGATGGAATTTATGGGATTGCCCAGTTCGTGTCTGATGCCGGAAAAGATATAGCTTGTGTTTTCCATGGAATTAACCGCTTCGGCGATTGATTCCAGACGGCTCCTTTCCGTGATATCTCTGATGATTATCCAGATAAAATCATCAGAAATCATATATGGGGTATAGCCGAGAAGTCGATTCTTGTACCAAAGGGTGTTGGTTTTTCCGATAATCTCGTTATGGGACGATTCGCCATATGTTGGTAAAAGTAAGGTCATGAGAGCCTTGTATCCCAGTTTGTCTTTGGTGTCCTGGAAAAGATCGGAAGCGAATTTATTTTTAAAAATGATTTCGTGTCTTTTTAGACCCAGAATAACGATGCCCAGGTCGATATTTTCCATAATATAGGCGTATAAACAATTACCTGGTCCCTTGTTTTTCATTGCCGGGCAAGTGCTTGCCGAGAAGAAGTCATCCATAAATTGTTTGCAGCCTTAAAAAGTATTGCGAAAAATATGATCGCTTGAATTATATAAATGCAACCAGCCGCCGGAAAACACGACAATCTGTGGCGGATCAGTTATCGGAAAAAAAATTATAAAGTTCACAAAATGTTGACATTATTACCAATATCAACTATTTGATATAAATAAATATTTGCAATGTCAAGGATATTTTCATGAAGAAACGCACCAGAAGGCTGGCCATTTTTTTCCTTGTCATCATCATAATAATTTTGTCAATCAGCTATGCGCCGCGTTTTTTGCTCTATTCATTTGATGTTACAAAAGCTGATAAAGTAGATGCGATTGTGCTTCTTTTAGGAGAGAGTTTCAGCGCGCGCAAGAAAGAAGCGCATTTGCTTTCCCATAAAGGTTTGGCAAATTATTTGATTATCCCCGCTTATTATAAGATGTACCGATTTGACGGTGAGGAAATGAAAGAAGCGCCAATATCAAGGTCGGACTTCAGCAAGGAGATGGAAAATGACAAACTGTCTTCACTAATCTATGAAAATACCCATCTGGAAATTCTGGAAGCAAAAATCATTATGTCGCGACATGATTTTAATTCGGTTGTATTTGTCAGCTCCCCTTATCATATGAGGCGTATTAAGATAATAGTTTCACATGTGTTTAAAGATGAGGGAGATGATATATACTACAGGGCTACGCGTTTTGAAAAAGCGCCGGCCAATTTTTGGCAGATGTCGTTAAGGGATTGGAAAAATGTTCTGATGGAATATTTGAAGATAATCTGGTTTTTTATGTATGCAAAAATTATATGACTCAGCAAGTATAAAAAACCCCCCTCAATTAATCACCTTGAGGGGGTTGGTTTATATCG
>JBBIHZ010000084.1:7178-7958 GCA_037446735.1 Deltaproteobacteria bacterium | reverse complement strand
GAAAAGCGGATAAGCAACAAGAAGGGTTGGGTTTTTAACGACATCCGCGCTTACTACTCTGCCCTTAACAACAGCGCAGTTATAGGTCAGCGGCCTTTCCTTGCCCTTCAAAAGCTTTACCGTATCATCTTCGTCAGGAATGCTTAAATATCTGCACGCCAAAATAGAAAAAAACGCAAAAAAGCAGCAAAAGATGCCCAGAAAATTAATCGCGCTTTTTCTTTCGCTCATCTTTTATTAATTCTCCTTTGCAGCCAAGCAGCTATTTCCTGCTGATTGTTTTCACGGGCCGCAGCCAGCGCCGTTTTTCCTTGATTGTTTTTAGCTTGCAAATTCGCACCCTTGGCAACCAAAAGCTCCACGGTGGCTTTATCTCTGTTTGCCGCAGCCAGAATCAGCGGTGTGTTTCCCTGCTCATCTTTGATGTTTGGGTTAGCTCCTCTGGCTAGAAGCAAAGATAACGCATCATAATAACTCAGGCGGGCGGCCAGATGCAGCGCCGTTTCGCCTTCGCGATTTTGAATATTGATTCCCTTAGCAGCGACCAACAAAACCAAACAATCCCGATAATTGCTGTAAACCGACCAATGCAGCGCCGTATAGCCGTATGAATCCTGAATGGCGACATCCGCTCCCACTTCCAGCAGGTATTTAACCACATTCACCTGACCCGAACTTGCCGCGATAATCAAAGCCGTCTGCCCTTTTTCCTCGCGCGCATCAATATCAACTTTTTTTGTCAAAAAATATTACACTTCTTGCATTACTGCTTACTGTCAT
>JBBIHZ010000084.1:0-7168 GCA_037446735.1 Deltaproteobacteria bacterium | reverse complement strand
CCGCATACATCCACGCCGTCCAGCCGTAGCGATCGCGCACATTGACATCAACAATTTTTTCCTCAACCAGACGCATCGTGAGAATAATATCTCCTCTGCTCGCGGCGTCAAAGAAAAGACCCTCCGTATTGTCAAACGAAGCAACAACGCCAGTATTGAATTTCTGAACCTGCGCCGGCGCGCAGGCAAGAAAACCCGCCGCGCAAAACAATAAAAAAATATCCCTGACAAAAATATTTACAGCCAAGAAATATCCTCTTTACAATGTGTTTTATGTTTGTGACGGGTAAATAGCATCGGTTTTTTGTGAATTCAACAAGATAATCGATAATACTTCATGTTCCAGAATCAAGATTTCTCAGCTCCCGGCGCAAAATTTTTCCCACCGCGCTTTTGGGAAGAGCTTCCATGAACTGTATCGCCTTGGGCCTTTTATAAGCGGGCAGTTTTCCCCGGCAAAAATTCATCAGCTCTTCGCACGTTGCGGCGGCCGATGCCTTGAGAACAATAAAGGCCTTGACTGCTTCGCCGTAAACTTCGTCCGGAATTCCGATAACGCCCGCCTCCAGCACTGCCGGATGCTGGTGGAGAACATTTTCTATTTCCTTGGGATATATGTTTTCCCCGCCGCGGATAATCAGATCTTTTTTACGGTCCGTTATATAAAAATATCCATCTTCATCCATGTAACCAACGTCACCGGTGTGCAGCCAGCCATTCCTGAGCACGGCGGCGGTTTCTTCGGGCTTGTTCCAGTAACCTTTCATCACACAAGGCCCCTTGATGACAATTTCACCGGTTTGCCCGGCGGGAAGTTCTTTTCCCGCGTCATCGAAAATTTTCATCGTATTGCACTTTTGATAACACGTGCCGATAGAGCCGTATTTGGGCGGCCTGCGCCGCGCGATATTGCCGCAGTTAACAGTAGTGGCTTCGCTCAGTCCGTATCCTTCCCAGATATCAATGCCGTATTTTTCTCTCCACTGACGCGCCACCTCCAGGGGCATCGGCGCCGAACCGCAAATACAGGCCTGCAGCGAGTTCAAATCATATTTATCCGCCTCAGGATGATTAAGCAGTTGGATATACATTGTCGGCACGCCGCGGAACTCGGTAATTCTATATTTTTCAATGCGCCGCATTGCCTCTTCAGCATCCCAGCGCGCCATTAATACCAGTTGCCCGCCGGTTAAAAACTCCAGATTCAGGGCAAAAACACCATACCCGTGAAAAAGCGGCAGCGTAATCAGAGAAACCCGCTTGCGGCTGACGCCGAATACTTCGGTTTTTCCCGTAGCAGGCTTATCATGCACGTCACCGCACTTTCTGATGGCTCCCCTGGCCGCCACACCCCAGGCATCGAGCAAAACCGTCTCGTAATATCCGGTCACATGCGTGTACCAGTTATAATGAGTCAGCATCACCCCCTTGGGATTGCCGGTGGTTCCGGCCGTGTAGATCATCACCACCGTATCATCATTGTCAGCTTCCTCAATAGCCAGTTTATCCGATGATTGTTTGATGAGCTTGTCATAGGAAACGGCGTCGCGGGGGATTTTTTTCCCGGTAAGAATTACGTGTCTCAACTGCGGCGCGCCACGGCGCGCTTCGTCAATCGCGCTGATATATTCAGCTGAGCTTATGAGAACCTTCAGACCAGCATCCTGATACAGATAGGCCAAATCCGGCGCGCGTAACGAGGGATTAATCGGCACAAGTACCGCGCCGATTTTAAAGATGGCGAAAAATGCCTGCAAAAGCTCCGGGCAATTGAGCAGCTGCACGCCTACCCTATCGCCTTTTTCCACGCCCAAAGATCTAAGCGCGTTGCCCAGACGGTTGGACGCATTGTTCATCTGCACATTGGTATGCCAACGCCCTTCGTAATTAACAAATTTGTATTCACCAAAGCGCTTAACATTATCTTCCGCCAACCTACCGATATTCATACTTTAATGGCTTCCTTCAAAAATAAATGCCGTCCGCGCCCCTGATATTTTTCTTAAAATTTAATTATAATGTGTAATGATATTACACGCAACCCGCCTAAATATCAATTAGCCAACTAATCTTCGCCTGGTAAAAAACCGGATAGCACCTCCGGGAAAAAACTTTCCCAAATATTAAATATTTATAATTATTAAATAGATAAGTTTCCACAGGCAATAAATTACAAGATTTTCTTGATTTTTTCACCGACAATGCTGTATTGTTTATGACTGATAGTTCAGTAATTTTAAAAGTGTCGGATTTTTGTAACCTCATGCCTGCCGCATCAAAACCAAATCCAGGCAGTGCTTCAAACAGGGCAATAATTCCGCAAAAAAATAACTTGAGGAGTGTGTTATGGCATTAAATCCGTTGATTGATTCAAGAGATGTAAGGTTTGTGCTTTTTGAAATGCTGGAAGCAGACAAATTAAGCAAATACGAGAAGTTTTCCAGCTTCGATCGGGACACTTATGAAGCCACGCTGGAGCTGGCCGAGCAGCTGGCCGTGGAACAGGTCTATCCCGCCAACGCGGAAGCCGACAAGATCGGGGCAAAATATGACGCGCAAGCCAAGACAGTTTCCGTTCCCGCAGGCTATAAATCCGCGATGGATCTATACAAAGAATCAGGTTTCCCCGGTTTGGGAAACGATCCCCAGTGGGGCGGCACCGGAATGCCTGAAGTCATTTGCCGCGCCGTCTCTGATTATTTTTCCGCTGCCGCTGTCGCTTTTATTGTTTATGATACTTTAAGGGGCGGCGCATCCAGATTAATCGAAAATTTTGGAACGGAAGAACTCAAAAAAACATACCTAGAAAAAATGTCGACAGGGCAATGGGGCGGCACGATGTGTCTGACCGAACCGAGCGCCGGTTCCGATGTCGGCGCTTTAAAAACAAAAGCGGTCAAACAGAAAGACGGCACTTATCTTCTCACCGGACAAAAAATATTCATCACCGCCGGCGACAATGATATGTATGAAAATATCATTCATCCGGTTCTGGCGCGCATTGAAGGCGATCCCCCCGGCACGCCCGGAATATCAATCTTTATCGTGCCGAAGTATCATGTCAATCCTGACGGCAGCCTAGGTGAAAGAAACGATATCATCACCACGGGAATTGAACACAAAATGGGCATCAAGGGTTCCGCTACCTGTTCTTTGAGTTTAGGCGAAAACGGCAAGTGCGTGGGCTGGCTTTTGGGCCAGGAGCGCCAGGGCATGAAAATCATGTTTCAAATGATGAATGAAGCGCGCCTGGACGTCGCCAACCAGGCCGCTGGATGTTCGAGCGCCGCCTACATGCACGCGATAACCTACGCGAAAAACAGAATCCAGGGTTCTGACCCCGCGGCAAAAGGAGGGGCTCCCGCTCTGATTATCAAACATCCCGATGTTAAAAGAATGCTTTTGTGGATGAAAGCCCAGGTGGAGGCAATGCGCATGCTGACGCTTTTGGCCGCCATTTCCGGCGACTTAGCCCATGCAGAGGAAGGCGAAAAAGCCAAAGAAGCGCAAGCGCTGGTGGATTTCCTGATTCCTCTTTGCAAGGCGGGCAACTCCGACCTGGCATGGCTCGTAACTTCAGAGGCAATGCAAGTCTACGGCGGTTATGGATTCTGCTCGGAATATCCGGTTGAACAGTTCGCGCGCGATTCAAAAATTTTGGCCATTTACGAAGGAACAAACGGCATCCAGTCCATGGATTTGACCATGCGCAAACTTTTGATGAATCCGGAAATGTTTAACTATGGCTTTTTCAAAAAAAGAATCGCCGAAACTTTGGAAAAAGCAAAAGGCATAGTTGATGAAAAATATATTGCCATCGTGCGCGACGGCGTGACCAAAATGGACGCCACGGTCAAAAAACTCGCCGAACTGCGCGATCAGAAAAAGATGCTCGACATTTTGGCTATCGCCACGCCGCTACAACAGGCCATGCGCATGCTGGCGCACGCCTGGATGCACCTGTGGGCACTGACCATAACCATCCCGAAGCTGAAAGCAATCGCGGGTGACATCTCCGGGGAAAAAGTGGTCAACATAGTCAAGGATAACGCGGAAGCCGCTTACTACTACGGCAGAATTCTTTCCGCCCGCTTCTATCTGGGTTCTGAATTTAAACATTATCAAGGATATCTGGATTATATCACTTCCGGCGAGCAGGCCGTCGTGGAAGCTTTTGACGAAATATTCACCGGCGCGCTGCCGCAATAAAGTCAATAGTTTTAGCGCGTAGAAAAGCCCCCGGATATTCTTTCTCCGGGGGCTTTTCTATTTCTAACTCTTCAAAAGAAATTGCTGAAAAACAGGATCAGCAAGCATCTTGGCTACGGTTAAATCAATCATGTCATAGGCGCGCAATCTAAGAGAAACGGGATCGCGTGTCACGGCAGGAGGCATATGCACATAAATTTCCTTCTCGTAGACGGTTTCTCTGTTCTTCAGAATGTTCATCTGCATGCGCAAATCATCGTCGTCAAGCTCCTGAAAGATTATCCACAACTCCGGCGTGTTTTCGTCCGCGCAGCGGTGCGAAACTTCAATTCCCGCGTGGGTGAAAGCTTTTTCGTAGGCATACCAAAAATAGCTCTGCACAAACATTATGTGCGTGTTGGGTTTATTGGATAATTCGTACCGCACCTTTAAATCCTTGCTGTA
Organism: Deltaproteobacteria bacterium; assembly: GCA_037446735.1. Classification (GTDB taxonomy): domain Bacteria; phylum Desulfobacterota; class Syntrophia; order Syntrophales; family Smithellaceae; genus UBA4810. Next base: position 2,515 of record JBBIHZ010000084.1, on the reverse strand, counting down.
AAAAGAAAAGTTTGTCGTGTTTTGCGCGTCATTGCGAATAGAGGACATACACATACTTTTTCCTTTTAAATGCCGGTAGCTGTCCGCGTCAAACTTCGGCGTATAGTCATATAAATAAAGCGGCACGAGGTAATTTTGCGGATCGGAATGAACAGCGGTAGTTGTCTGGCAGGCGGCAAACAATAAAATGACAAATGACGGAATTAACAAGCATTTTGGAAGGATCATCACTTTCTTCATGATACACATGCCTCCATTTTTATTTTTCCAAAAAAGGCAGCAATTTATCCAGCCGATAAACCAGGGCCTGGCATACGGCCAACAGCTTGCCTTCCTCATCTGCCGCGCGAATATCATATGCTGCAGTTTTGTTTGTCCGGTTGATTTCTTTCGCTTCGGCCGTAATTTTTACTCCTTTGGCGGGAGAAGCCAGATAATTGATGTTCATATTCAAGGCCACGGCCATCGTGCCGTGCGAATTGGAAGCAACTTCAAAAGCAGCGTCGATGAGCGAAAAAACCGCGCCGCCGTGCGCCATGCCAAACATGTTTTCCATATCTTGGGAAAAAGCCATCTGCACTTTGGCGTAGCCCGGCTGAACATCGAGCAGCATGAGGCCTAATTTGCACGCGAAAGGCTCTTTTTCAATTTTTTGGAATATGGCTTGCCTGATTTTTTCATCCATTGAAATGGCCTGTTTCAACTTATAATCACCAGCGCGATATAAGGGACCAGGTTCAGCATGAGCACGAGTATTTTCATGGCGCCGAAAAAACCATATAGTATCGCATCAAAAGATTTCCGGGGAATTTTAAACCACCGGCTGTGCATTTTATACACCCAGTTTCCCGCGTACCCGCAGACTAAAAACGAGAAGATGAGTAAACTTCCGTTAATAATCGTGCACCACATAAAAAAATCACGCAACATTGTTATATCCATGGCCATGCTCCTTTCTCAGGATTATATTAAGTTTTTACGATATTACGTCATTTAAAAAAAAATTAAAAGACATAATTAAATGCAAATCGGCTACATGATAAATAATCTTTTCTCAAATCGGGAAAAGGATTTTTAAAGCCAACCTAACAGATTGAACTGGCTTCAATCGCACTGCTTCAAGATTTTCTTGACAGACATTTTTGTTCTCTCTATGCTTTCAAGTATAAACGGAGGGGCGGTTTGTTTCAGACGGCAAAACCGGAATCAGTGCTTTTCATCACGCTGGATTCCTGCAGATACGACACCTTTATTATATCTGATATTCCGCATATCCGCTCTGTCGGCTCAGTTTACCGCTGCATCGCACCCGGTAATTTCACGTATTCATCCCATGCGGCAATGTTCGTGGGATTTACTCCCGGCGACGCCGCCTCACCGGAGTCCTTTATTAATCCCATGATCGGAAAGATTTTCAAGATGCGGGGCAGGGGGTTCTCCGGCCCCGGCAAGCACACGTTTATCCTCGAAGGCGAAAATATCGTGGAGGGCTTTTAAATGCGCGGCTATTATTGTCTGGGAACAGGCGCACCTTTTTTGGTTTGACCACTCCCGGAAAACCGGACAAGCGCTGACCCGCGATTTTCATGATTTCTTTTTCCCTGGAAATATCTGGCATTTGGAAAAGCAGCTGCCCTGGCTGGATGAAAAGCTGGCTAAAAATAACCGCCCCGTTTTTGTGTTTCTAAATATCGGCGAGACACATTTTCCCTACTATCGCCTGGGATCTCAATGGAACAAGGAATATAGCCACTGTCAACCGATGGCCGGGAAGAATAACGACGCCCAGGAATGTCAGCGTCGCCAGAAAGCATGTCTCGAATACATAGATGCGCGTGTTGCTCCCCTGCTGCAATCTTTTTCGCACAGCAACATAATAATTACCGCGGATCACGGCGATTGCTGGGGAGAGGATACTCTTTGGGGACATGGAATGCATCACGATAAGGTTCTCGAAGTGCCTTTGCTGATGCGACTGACGTCCGATTATGATTCGGACCAACCTTTTTTTCAACAGCTGATGAAAAGAACATACAGTCATATTAAAGATATTTTAAAATAATAACCGCCTAAATATCAAAGAAGCATATGTGCCACTCGTCCTGCATAAGTTTTGCGCAATCGGTAATTTTTCATCAAGATGTATTAAAATAATAAAGTTATCGAAGTCGGGGCCATGAATATAAATGGTTCTTTACGCGAATTAATCTGCGCCTATAAACCGGCTAGCTACCTGGGCGTGGACATTGTCCCTGGCCCCGGAGTCGACGAATTTTGCGATATCGGCAATCTGGTTAATCGCTATGGCAAAGAAACCTTTGACATGGCTATATGCACGGAAGTTTTGGAGCACATACGCAATTGGCGTGAGGCCGTTTCAAATCTGAAAAATATTCTGAAACCCGGCGGCATACTGCTTTTGACAACCAGGTCCAAGGGATTCAGATTTCACGCTTACCCGTTTGATTTCTGGCGCTTTGAAACCGACGACATGGAGACTTTATTCGCCGACCTG
>JBBIHZ010000083.1:3608-7985 GCA_037446735.1 Deltaproteobacteria bacterium | reverse complement strand
CATCCGTGATTATGAGTCGCTGAAAGACGCCGCGATTGATCCTTACATCGCGATACGCGACGCCTACGCGCAATATCGCGCCAATAAAATAAAGCAAAGAAAAATGAAATTTGAATCATTCTGGGGCGGACAAACTAAAGGGGAAAGCGCGGAGAAACAGGATTAAATAAGGAGGACTTTCTACGAAAAAGCACCTGATTATTTTCATCGCCATTTGTTTTTTTCTGTCGGCTGTTTCCGCCGCAACGGTTTTTGCCGGCGGCTTGTTCGGCGCTCCGGAACCGGCTTCCCGCGCCGCGGGAGGCCTGTACACCGCACTTGGTTATTGGTATGGCGAAAATAAATACGAAAATTCAGCCGACTTGAAAATGCGGCAAAACCAGATTTACTCCGAAGCCGGCTATGGCTTTAAAAAATACGCCGCGATATACGCGCGTGTGGGCATATCGGATTTTGTTATCGGAGACGCTTTTCGTTCCACGAGCGGCGTCACCTCCACGGATAAGAATGATTTCAAAGACAGATGGAGTTTTTTCGGCGCGCTGGGAGCGAAGGGATTTTATCCCATAAACGATATTTTTGGCGTGGGAGTCTTTATCCGGGGAACTTATTACTTTGAAAATTTTCATGACTATGTATCGGGAGTTGAAGACGGCTCGCCTTTTGCGACCGAGCTGAAATTTAAAAACCTCTGGGATGTTTATGGGGGCATCGGTTTGCAAATTACCGCTCCTTTTGGTATAAAAATATACGGCGGCCCTTACGGATATTACTCCGAAGCGAGGGCTTATCCCCGGGCAAGCATTACCGGTCTGCCTTTTGCGTCAGGCGCTGCTAAAATCAGGAGCAAAACCAACTGGGGCGGGTATGGAGGTTTGGTTTTTCCCCTGGGCAAGGGCTTCAAAGTTAACGTGGAAGGGCAGTACGCGCGGAATTTTTCCGCCGGAGCTGCCGTAATTTATACATATTAAAAATATAAATTAAGGGAAGGACATGCCGAATTTAGTGTTTATTTTGATGATTGCCGGTGGAGTTTTAAGTTTAATCTTTTTCATTTTTACATTTGTTGCCGTAAAGAAAAGAAAAATCATCGGTTCAACCGTAAGCCTTTTAGCCGCGTTGCTTTTTATGACGCTGGCGGCGCTCACGGGAACCATTACTGTGGCGACAAAGGGATATGTCGCCCTGACGCATGAGGAAACCGCCGCTGTCGTCACGACTACCCCGATGGGGGGAAAAGTATTTCTGGCGAATTTTGAATTTCCCGACGGCCGTAAAGCGCCTTTTCGCCTGGCGGGTGACGCGATATATGTCGACGCGCATATTCTCAAATGGAAACCGCTGGTAAATATACTCGGTTTGCATACCACTTATGAATTGGATCGCGTGGCGGGCCGTTACATGGATATTGAAGAAGAAGTAAAGAACACGCGCACGGTGTTTCTTCTTGCCGAAAAAAAACCGGTCAATATGTTCGATCTCAGAATGAGATTCGCCTTCCTGGAGCCGTTTCTGGACGCCGAATACGGCTCCGCCGTTTTTGTCGAGCTGAAAAAACCGGCCAAATTTGAAATCAGAGTTTCCACAACCGGACTTTTGATAAGGGAAATTGAAGCCTGATCGCTGAGCAATTTCATTACTCTTCGTTAGCGCATAACGCTTTGCCAAAGAAATATTTTCTCGGAATATTTTTGGCGTCAATTTTTATTTTTGCTTCCATTTCTTCTCTTTCCGCACGGGAAAAGGAAGACGAGACAGTTGTTCTTGATGAGGTACTTGTTGTCGCTTCGCCGATTATCGAGGGCAACAAAATAATGCCTTCCGGCGGACAGGTAACCGTAATCGACAAAAAACAAATTGAAGATTTGAACGCGCAGGACCTTCCTTCCGCGTTGCGCCGGACCCCGGGAGTTTCCATATCGCGGCATAACCCTGTAGGCAGTTTTGGCGGCGCCGAAGGCGGCGCGGTGTATATCCGCGGTATGGGCAGTTCGCGTCCGGGCGGCGAAATTCAGATGCTGATTGACGGTATTCCCAGGTTTGCCGGTGTCTGGTCGCATCCGTTCATGGATTTGATGAACACCGATATCGCCCAGACCATTGAAGTTTATAAGGGAGCGCAGCCGGTTATTTTCGGCAACATGGCCTTCGGCGCGGTCAATATCATCACCAAGAGAAGGCGGCAGCAGGGATACAACACCGCATTTACGGGCGCAGGTGGTTCTTTCGCGACATTCATGGAAGCGTTCGAGCACGGCGGCAAGATAGAAAACACGGACTATTACCTGGTGCAAAGCTTCAAAAAATCAGCCGGTCACAGAGACAACGCGGACGGAGAGTTGCAGAATTATTTTGCAAGGATTGGCCACAATTTTACCGAAAACTGGACTGTGTCTTTAACAGCCAACTATTCGCGCAGCCGTACTGACGATCCGGGGCCGGAGGGCAGACCGCAGGAAAGGCAGGGAACTTATAAACTGGAAAGCATCCTCACCACCTTTAACCTTTCTCACGACTACGGGAAAATCAAAGGTGATTTCAAAGTATACTGGGATAGAGGCGATGCCCGCTGGCTGGAGCAATACGATCTTGTTAATTTGTTTTACTACGATACCAAGACAAAATTCGATAATTACGGCATGCGCTGGAGAGAGACGCTGACGCTCTGGCCAGGCAATTCGGTCATGGCCGGGATGGATTTGGATTTTACCTCCGGCGAAGTTTTAATTGACCGCGCCGCGCCGCGCCCGGACGCGGAATTTTCCCGATCGTCTTTCCGGATTCTTTCGCCGTATCTGCTTGTGAACCATAGAATCGATTTGAATCGCGGCTGGCAGGTTGTTCCATCAGCCGGTATCCGCTATTATCAGCACAGTGATTTTAAGGAAGAATGGACGCCCCAGGCGGGCATCGCTCTCAAAAATGAATCCACTGATCTGCATTTATTTTACAGCCGTGGCGTCAATTATCCGGGGCTTTATGTCGCGGCACAATCGGAAATGCTTTGGGGGGACAATAAAAAGTGGAGGGAACTGGAGCCGGAGACTGTCGAGCACATGGAGGCAGGTATTGGCCACTGGCTGTATCGTAAAATACGCGTGGATATCACATATTTCTTTGACAAGGGAAAAAACCGCCTGATTATCATCACCAGCCCGGCGCCGCCGCATTACGAAAATATTGCCTCGTTTGAAAGGCAGGGTCTGGAAACCACGCTTAATTTTTATCCGTTTAAGGACATGGCGGTTTTGCCGGCATGACGTGGCTGGCGCGGCGCCTGCCGGATAATCTTCCCTACGCGCCGAGATGGATGGTTTCCGCTGGTGTCAATTGGCGGTTGTTTGATTTTCTTAAGATTAGTCTTGATACTTTATATCAGGACGATCAGTATGTGGCCAACAACCGTTTTTCTGGTTACGGCGCGAACATAACAAAAGTTAACGGCTTTTGGATACTCAACGGCAAAATCAGCGCTTCGTTTAATTGGGAAAATCCAAAGATAGACGCGGAAATATTTCTGGCCGCGGAAAACATCACAGATGTTCGCTACGCTTATAAAAAAGACTATCCGATGCCCGGAATCAATGGTATGATTGGCGTCAATCTGAAATTCTGATAACGCTTGAAATTAATTTTTTATTTAAGGAGAAAAACAAAAATGACATTTAAGGAGCTTCTGCAAAAAAGAAGGTCGGTGCGTGATTATGAGCAAAAGGCCGTCGATATAGATACCATCAATGAAATCCTGCGGGAGGCGACTTTGGCGCCTTCGGCCAGCAACAACCAGCCCTGCCGCTTTGTGGTGATTAACTGCCGGGAAACCATCAAAAGGCTTTCTGATGAAAGCAAGGCCAATCTGCTGAAAGATTTTGAGCAGAAGAAAGCAAGTTTAAGCCCGGAATATGTTGAGTTGCTCAAAAACGATAAATTCAACGTGTTTTATAACGCGCCCTGCGTGATTTATATCGCGGGCTCCGGCTCGGTGCATTCGCTGGAGATCGATTGCGCGCTTATGGCAAGCTATATCATGTTTGCCGCGGCATCCCGTGGTCTGGGCACCTGCTGGATAGGCTTGGGCGCGTATCTGCGCGATCCGAAATTAAAAGCGGAGTTGGGCATCCCGGAGGGCTGCCGTATTGTCGCGCCGCTGATTATCGGCTATCCCAAGGAGATTCCGGCCCCGTCGCCGCGCAACGCGCCGAATGTTCTGAGGGTAATCAGCCAGGCGGGGAAATAAAAAATTAAAGATTAGCGGCGAGTTTATGCAGAAAAGCCGCGGCGTCTTTAAGAAAGTGAATGCGGATGACGCGGCGGTTTTTTTCCTTGAGCGCATGCCAGTCACCCTGGGACTGCGCGTATTTCAGCGCGCCAAAACTC
>JBBIHZ010000083.1:0-3598 GCA_037446735.1 Deltaproteobacteria bacterium | reverse complement strand
AGAACGATCTGTATTAAGATCTTCAGGAATAGCAAGATCAACGATATTTTCCCCCGTCATCTGCACGAACAGGCCGCAATTGGCGCCGCCCTTGTGCAGTTGTCCGGTGGAATGAAGATAACGAGGGCCGTAGCCATGCGTCGCCGGCATTTTGTATTTCTGAAGGATTGCCGCGCGCAGGCGGGCAACCGCTTCGTCAATTTCCGCGGACGGGCTTAAATAGTTCTGTAGTGAGATATAATCACCGGCTCTGCTTTGTTTTAAAAAGCTATTTAACGCGTCTTTTAAATTGTTTCCTGTTGCATCGCCGTAGATACTGGTATCATTTTCGCTGAAAACCGGTTTTTGCGCATCGGCGCTTTTATTTTTTTTGCGCGCTTCAATCATTTTCCGTGTGTGTTTCTTGGTCGCTTCGACGTCCGGCTGGTCGAAGGGATTGACGCCTAAAAAATAAGCCGCCACGGCTGTGGCCATCTCCCAGATAAACATCTGGGAACCCAGATCGAAGCCGTCCCTGATTTTTATGGTGAGTGCCGGGTGCCCGGCGGCGTTCAAATCTTTTACCCGGGACGAAATATCCTTTTCATTTTGGAAAAAGACAAAAACGCGGTCATTATTGTATAAATCAACATCGCCGATGGGTTCATCCAAAACTGGCAGAATTCCTTTGCCTTGTTTGCCTGTGCTCTCCGCGACAAGCTGCTCCAGCCAGGCGCCGAATGATTGCCACCCGGCCGGCAGATAAACCGTCAACTTGTCGCGCCCCTGGCAAGCCAGCGCGCCCAGCGCCGCGCCAAGCATAATGCCTATCTGATCGCCGCTTTCTGTCGCGGATTGCGCGTTATGTAAAAGTTTTTTCACGTCAATGCCGATGATTGCCGCGGGCACAATACCGAAGAATGAGAGGGCGCTGTAGCGTCCACCGATGTCCGGATTGTTGAGAAAAACATGAAATGGCGAGATTTCCCGCGCCGTTTTGGCCATGGGCGACCCTTCATCGGTGATGAAAATAAAATTATCACCGCAAGCGACGCCTTTTCTTTTTCGCGTCTCCTGATAAAAAAAGTGAAAGAGGGAAGTTATTTCCAGTGTTGTTCCGGATTTGGAAGAAACAATAAAAAGCGCGCGATCCCAATCTATCTTTTGCGCGACATTTCTTATTGCCGCCGGGTCTGTTGTATCCAATACAGTGAGTCGCGGATAACCTTCCGTCGCGCCGAAAACACTGCTGAAAACTTCCGCGGCCAGACTGGATCCCCCCATGCCCAGCAAAATAACATCTTTTATTTTTTTTTCGGCCAGAGGAGCAAGCGCGTCTTGCATATAGTCAATTTTTTTTAGGGTTTGGTCGGGCGCGTCAAGCCAGCCCAGACGATCGACGATTCCGTCAGGCGACGTGCTCCAAAGCGTGTAGTCTTTGGCCCGGATGCGCCGCGCCACTTCGTCTTTTTTTGCTTTTTCCCAGGCGTTTTCGGCTAGTCTTTGCTGATTTCCCAGGTGATAATTAATCGAGGCATCCTTCATTTTATTTCTTTTGGTTTTTTAAGCAGTTCTCTGGCTTTGGTTATCAAGTTTTCCACGGTAAAGCCGAATTTTTCAAAAAGCACCGGACCCGGCGCGGAGGCACCGAAACTTTCCATGCCGATAATTTTTCCAGTAAGGCCAACGTAATGTTCCCATCCCAATTTTATTCCCGCTTCAACGGCTATTTTGGCCGAAATTTTCGGCGGCAGAACTTTATCGCGGTAGTCTTGCGGTTGCTTATCGAAAATTTCCCAGCTGGGCAGGGAAACAACGCGGGTATTTATTTTTTCTTGCGCGAGTTTTTGCGCCGCGCCTAAAGCGAGCGGTACTTCCGAGCCGGTGGCAATGAAAATTAATTCGGGTTCAGGTGAAGATTCCCAGAGAATATACCCGCCTCGATTTGTACCGGAAGCGGGGGCGCACACGGAACGATCCAATATTGGCAGGTTCTGTCGGCTGAAGATTAAAGTAGTCGGACCAGTGTTATTCGTCAGCGCGATGCGCCAGGCTTCCCTGGTTTCGTTAGCATCCGCCGGACGCAGCACGGTCATATTCGGCACCTGGCGCAGATTCATGATTTGTTCGATGGGCTGATGAGTCGGGCCGTCTTCGCCCACGCCGATGCTGTCATGCGTGAAAACAAAGATGACGCGCAGTCCCATCAGCGCGGCCAGGCGCATGGGTGGACGCATGTAATCGGCAAAAGTCAGAAATGTCGCCGTGTAGGGAATAACGCCGCCATGCAGCGCCATGCCCACGGAAATTGAACCCATCGCGTGTTCGCGTACTCCGAAATGGATGTTGCGGCCTTCGTAGCTCCACGGACCTCCCACCATGCCGTGCAAGCCTTCCGGTGAAAAAGCGGGATTCTGAAAATCTCCCAGTTTTTTTAGCCAGGTGAAAGTGGAGGGGTTCAAATCAGCCGAGCCGCCGATAAGTTCCGTAACTTTCGCGGCGATGGACTGCATGACGGTTTCCGAAGCTTTGCGCGTCGCGATTCCTTTGGCGTCCGCGGGAAATTCTTTAAGCCCATCTTCCCAGGCCGCGGGTAGCTCTCCCCACGTAACGCGGTCAAATTCCTCCGCAAGCGCCGGATTCGCGCGCCGGTAATCCGCCAGATTTTCCAGCCATGCTTTTTCCTGTTTTTTGCCGCGGTTCAACGCCTTGCGGAAAAATTTGCGGACATCATCCCGGATGTAAAAATTATCATTTGTTTCCCAGCACAGAGCCTCTTTTGTTTTCAGCAATTCCTCCTGTCCCAGTGGCGAGCCGTGCGCGTCGCAGCTTCCCTGTTTGCAGGGAGAGCCATAACCAATAGTTGTGGAAACACAGATGAGCGATGGCTTTTCCGTTTCTCGTTTAGCTTTCTTGATTGCTTTGTCAATGGCGGCGACGTCATTCCCATCGGCGACTTTAATAACCTGCCAGCCGTAGGATTTAAAGCGCAATTCAATATTTTCCGTAAAAGACAGACCCGCGGAGCCCGCCAGCGTCACTTTGTTGTCATCGTAGAGAACGATTAATTTGCCCAGGCGCAGATGCCCGGCCAGAGCGCAGGCCTCGGCAACAACTCCTTCCATCATATCGCCGTCGCTGGCCATCACGTAGGTGAAATGATCGACAATTTTATTTTGCGCGCGGTTAAAACGCGCGGCCAGGTGCGCCTCGGCAATCGCCATGCCCACGGCGTTGGCCAGCCCCTGTCCCAAGGGTCCCGTGGTTACTTCCACGCCGGGCGTATGTTTATATTCAGGATGCCCCGGCGTTCGGCTGCCCCACTGTCGGAAATTTTTGATATCATCAAGCGTCAAATCATAACCAGTCAGATGCAGAAGAGCGTATAAAAGCATGGAAGCGTGACCGGCGGAAAGCACAAACCGGTCGCGGTCAGGCCATTGCGGGTTTTTCGGATTGTGTTTAAGATGTTTTGTCCAGAGGGTGTAAGCGGCAGCGGCAGCGCCCAGGGGCATGCCCGGATGTCCCGATTTGGCTTTTTCAATAGCGTCCGCCGCCAGAAAACGGATGGTATCGATGCATTTTCTCTCCAGATCTTTCTTGTCGGACATAAATTCTC
>JBBIHZ010000082.1:0-8094 GCA_037446735.1 Deltaproteobacteria bacterium | reverse complement strand
AATCCATTCTTCCTTGCTGTGCCCGCCTTCACCGCCTTCCGCGTAAGCCAAGCCAGCAAAACAGACGACAAAACAAATCAGCGTCAAAGAGTAAATCCATTTTGACCGGCGGAAATTTTTCATCGGACACTCCTTCCCAGCACTTTCGTGGCGATATCCACAGACAATGTTTTGGATTGATTTTGTAAAACCTGCCTTGCCGTGTTGACTTCCTTTTCCAGTTTAGCCTGAAATTGCTGAACCAGAGAGGGAATTTCATTGCGCACGGTATCGACAATCTGTCGCGCCTGCTCATTGCCTTCCTGGATAATTTCTTTTTTCAGATCGGAACCCCTGGTTTTGGCCTGCCGGAGCTTGTCTTCATATTCGGATGATTTTTTGTCCACGGCGTCGTTGAAAAGCTTTATTTCGTTTTCCAGCTCTTCAAGCTGTTTTTTGCGCCGGTCAATGATGCTCAGCACGGGTTTGTAAAGCAGGAAATTCAGCACGAAAACCAGACCCAGGAATATCCCCGCCTGGATTAAAAGTGTAATATCGGGAAGAACAGTAACCATTTTTTACCTCTTAATTTACGGCATAAAAAAAGCCGTCCCATGAACATTGTCTTTGTTCATAAAGCGGCTTTCATCACTGCGCATTACCTCAAAAGTGGAAATTATATTGTTTAAGATTCAGATGTTTTGAATATTTTGTAACGGTAACGCTGGGGGAACCTTACTAAACGATACCCAAAACTCGTGATGTTAATAAACATAAGCATGACCGGTTGTCAAGCTTTTTTCTGACCGGCAGTCTAATTTTTGTGGATAAATGTCTTGCGGCGAGCGCAAAGCGGTAGATCGGTTATATACCTGATATTATTTGTTAATTACTTGCGGATCCGCCGTTTAGCTTTTTTGGTACGATTTGAAATTTATTCCGCGGCCTTCTTCTGTCCGGGCGAGCTCATATGCGATTTTCCGTCAAAAAAAGCCCCTTCTTCCATGATAAAAACTGGCGTATTTACATCGCCTAAAAACTTTCCGGTGGAATGAATATGCGCTTTGTCCTTTACGTTCATGTTGCCCTGCACCTCACCGCTGATGTAGATGCTTTTGACAGAAATGGTGGCTTTGACCAGCGCGCCCTCCCCGACAACCAGGGAGCCCTGCCCGTTAATTTCACCCTGGAAATCTCCGTCAATGCGCACGGAACCGTTGAAAATCAGCTTGCCGGTGAATTCGGCGCCTTTGCCCAAAATCGCCTTTATGTCATCGCTTTCCTGTTTTTTCTCCCACATTTTGTCTCCTCCCGGTATATTTCAAAATCAGTGATTATAATGTTTCAATATGTGCAATATATATCATTAATCGCTACTCATGCAAAATAAATCTTCGCGCGTTTATGTTCATCAATAATCCCGCGGCGGCCATAAAAGAGATCATGGCGGAGCCGCCGTAACTTAAAAACGGCAGCGGAATACCCACCACCGGCAGAACGCCCAGTACCATGCCGATGTTGATAAATATCTGCCAGGAAAAAAGAGCAACAATCCCGAAAGCGATAACAGTTCCGGATAAATCTCTGGCGTGCAAGGTGATTTTCAGACACCAAAAAATCAGTATCATTAAAAGAACAATCAGGATAAACCCGCCGATAAAGCCCCATTCCTCGGCGAAAACGGAAAAAACAAAATCTGTCTGCTGTTCGGGCAAAAATTTCAACTGTGTCTGCGTGCCGCTTAAAAAACCCTTGCCGAAAAGGCCGCCCGAACCAACGGCAATCATTGACTGGATGATATGATAACCGGCGCCGAGCGGGTCGCGCTCCGGGTTGAAAAAGATAATCAACCTTTCTTTTTGGTAATCTTTCAGAAAATGCCACACCACGGGAACGGACAGCAAAAAACCGGAAAACGCGATGATAAAAGATTTCCAGTTGACGCCCAGAAAAAAAATGACTGAGGCGGAGATAAGAATCAGAATCAGCGCCGTTCCCAGATCCGGCTGTTTTAAAATAAGAGTGAAAGGAACAAGGACAAAGAACAGCGGCACAGCGAGTTCGCGCAACTTGTATGGTTTTACGGATTTGTGGTTTTCAAAATAACGGGCCAGAAAAAGAATAAGCGCCAGCTTCATCGGTTCCGAGGGCTGAAAAGCAAAAACGCCGAGCGAAAGCCATCTTTGTGAGCCGTGCATTGTGTAGCCGAAAAAATAAACCAGCAGCAAAAACGCCACGCAGATGCCGTAAATAACGTAGGCTCCTTTGACAATGAATCTGTAATCGATGAAGTACATTATCGTCATGGCCATCAGGCCCAGCAGTACCCATTGTATTTGTTTAATATAAAAAGGAATTTGTTTTTCCACGGCGGAGAAGGCGTAGCCGGCGGAATAAATATTGATAATGCCGATGACGCAGATGGAAAGAACGATTACCAGGAGCGCCCAGTCGATATTATGGAGATTACTGCGTTTAGTTTTCGAGACAAGCATAAAATTTCCTGATTATGGATTGGCAATATCTTCCCTCGGCCTTCGCGCCATGATAGCGGCTTCGTCTTTGGGTTCATCTTTTCGGAAATACGCCTCCAGTATCTGTCGGGCGATAGGCGCGGCTACCGCGCCGCCGCCGCCCGCGTTTTCCACCACCACGGCGATGACTATTTCCGGATTTTTTGCCGGAGCGTAAGCGACAAAAAGCGCGTGATCTTTATGAATATCCAAAATTCTTTTATCGCGGCGCGCTCTGGGATCCTGCGGCAGGCCTATGACCTGTGAAGTGCCCGTTTTGCCGCAGACGTCCACCTGCAGTACGCGTGCCGCGCGCCCCGTGCCTCCTTCTTCATTCACCACGCCCCAGAGGGCGCTGCTTAAAAGCTCGAAGGTTTCTTTGTTCAAAGGAAGCACGCCTTTTTTCACCGGCCTGAATTCTTTGTACGGCTTATGATCAATTGTTTCGATGCGCTGTATCAGATAAGGCTGCCACAATGTGCCGCCGTTGGAAAACGCGGCATAAGCGTTGGCCAACTGCAGGGGCGTAAGCAAATTGTAACCCTGACCAATGGCGATGGAGATGGTTTCTCCGGGCAGCCAGGGTTGCTTCATGCGGGCGATTTTCCATTGTTCGGAGGGAACGATGCCGCTTTTTTCGTTGGGGAAATCGATGCCGCTGGCTTTGCCCAGGCCGAAGAGAGTGGCGTATTTGGCGATTTTATCAGGGCCTAACAAGCGGCCGACATTGTAAAAATAAACATCGCAGGATTCGACGAGCGCCCTGTGCAGTTCGACATGGCCGTGACCGCCTTTCTTCCAGCAGCGGAAAGTTCTGCTGCCCATGGTGAAAGTTCCGTCACAGAAGAATTTTGTATGAGGATTGATAATGCCCTCTTCAAGGCCGGCCGCGGCCACAATCAGTTTGTAGGTGGAGCCGGGCGGATATTGTCCGGAGACGACCCGGTTGGTCATCGGTGAAAGAGGGTTGTTGATTAATTTATTCCACTCAGCGCCGGCTATTCCCAAATTGAACAAATGCGGGTCGAAAGAAGGGGTGCTGACCATCGCCAGCACGGCCCCGTCGCGCGGGTCGAGAGCGACTATCGCGCCCGCTTTTCCGGCTAAGCCCTGCCAGGCGGCCTTTTGCAGTTCGGCGTCAATGGTCATAATGACATTGTAGCCGGGCAAAGGGTCGATGCGTCCAAGGTTTTTTATTTCTTTTTCATGGACGTTTACTTCCAGCAATTCGGCGCCGTTGCGGCCGCGCAGATAAGAATCCAGAACCTGCTCCACGCCGTATTTGCCCGCGATATCTCCCAAAGCGTAATCGGCGCGACCGCTTTCCAGGTCGTCTTTACAGACTTCGCCTGTGTATCCGAGCAGGGAGGCGGTTATTTCGCCCTTGGGATACAGGCGAACGGGAAAGACATCGATGAACAGGCCAGGCAAATCCACGGAATTCGCTTCCACAATGGCGATTTTTTCCATGCCGACATTTTTCTCCAGACGTACCGGCAGATAAGGGCGCGCATCTTTGGGAATCTGCTGATTTAAATCTATCTGCAGGTTTTTTCGCCTGTACATAATCTGCAGCCTCTCCAGCATCCTTTCATGCTCTTTGGCGGCGGAGGGCATATAAACAACGTCGAAAGAAGGAAGATTGTCGGCCAGGACCACGCCGTTGCGGTCCGTAATCACGCCGCGCAGCGCTTCAATTTTGCGGAAGCGCACCGAATTGCTTTCCGATCTCTCTTTCATCTCCTGCGCTTTGATTACCTGCAAATACCAAAGCCTGATCAAAAGCAGGGAAAAGATAATCAGCAATACGGCGAAAACAATTTTAAATTTCTGCCGAAATTCGGGAGTCTCCGCCGCGTTCAAGACGGTGAAGCGGTTTTCCATAAATATAAACCTCAACCAAGCGCATCAGATAAAAAAACACCGGCGCGAACAGGCCGATTACCATGGCCTGCGGTAGAAATACAAAGGGGACGCTGGACATCGCGTCAAAGCGCAAAATTAAACTATAAAATAAAATGACCAGAGCCTGTTCCGCCAAAGCAAAAACAAATCCCCACAAGGCGACCAGACGCAGTTTTTGGGTGTCGGCAATCAAAGAAACGGCGTATGAGGCAACGAAAATGATCATGTAAACCAGCGTGAATAGCCCGATAACCGAACTGACCAGACAATCAAAAACAAAGCCAAAAACAAAAGCCAAAACGGAACCTTTAGGGAGTTCCAGGCGAAAGCCGGCGTAAATCACGGCGATCAGCGATATTTCAATAACCAGACGCCCGGAAAAAAGGATATCCGCGATGGTCGTCTGCAGCGCGACAACCAGGATGGATAATACAGGCAAAAGCAGATAATAAGCCATCTTTACTTGCGCCTCTTCTCTTCGGCAACGAGCACCAGAATTTCTTCCAGTTTGGAAAAATCAACATATGGGGCAACCCTGATTCTCAAAAAAAGTTCCGTGTCCAGTTTTTCCACGAAGCTGACCCGGCCGATCATCAATCCCTTAGGAAACACGCCGCCCATCCCCGATGAAATTACTTCGTCTCCTTCGGCAATATCCTGATTTTTGGTGATGTATTTCAAGGCGCCGCCGCGATAACCCATGCCGCTGAAAATGCCCTGCGCTCTTGTCCGGTGCAGCATGACGTCAACATTGCTGTTCTCGTCGATAATCAGAAGCACTTTTGCCACATTCCAGGAGACGTCAATAAGCCTGCCGACCAGTCCCGCGGACGACACGACGGGCATGCCGCTTCGCAAGCCATCGAAGGAACCTTTGTCGATGATGACAATTTTAGAAAGAGCCGCCTGCTCTTTAGCGATAATGCGCGCAGCGATAAAATCATAAGGCAGGGATTCCTTGAAGGCGAGAATTTTGGCCAGGCGCTGCGCCTCCAGATGACCTTCTTTGTACCGAAGAAGTTCCGCTTCGAGTTCGCCGACGGCTTTTTCCAGTTTTTTATTTTCTTCAACCACTCCGACCAGGGAGACGTATTTTCCCCATGACTCGCTGATGCCGGTTGAGCTTATGCGCATCAGCTTCTGGAACGGCGCGGCCGCTTCCAGCACTAATTTACGGAAGAAGCCGTCTGCCTGCCTGCCTGCCTGACGATGGCGGGTGTTGTAGGACAGCATTATAATGGCGATAACAAAGAGAATAGCTATCAGAACAAGAGATTTATAATGCCTGAAAATAAACATTTTTCCCCGGTATGATAAATATTTACAAAATTGCCGCGGAGGCTATCCCTTGGGAAAGACTGATTTGTATATTCCGCCTGCTGCCTTTATACCTGAACGGCGATTTCCTTAAGGACATCCAGCTGGTCAAGCGCCATGCCCGCGCCGCGCGCGACGGCGGACAGGGGATCATCGGTAATCGTTATCGGTAAGCCGGTTTCTTCCCTGAGCAGAACATCGATATTTTGCAAGAGCGCTCCGCCGCGGGTGAGCACAATGCCCCGATCGACAATATCTCCGGCCAGTTCCGGCGGGGAATTTTCCAGGGCGTCTTTGATGGCGTCGACAATCAGCGTGAGGGGTTCATTAATCGCTTCTCTGATCTCTTCGGAATTGCTTTCGATAATCTTGGGGATGCCGGCAATCAGATCCCTCCCCTTAACATCGCCGACTTTAATTTCATCAAGAGGATACGCGCAGCCGAGGTCGAATTTTATTTGTTCCGCGCTTCTTTCGCCGATGAGCAGATTATATTTTCTTTTCATGTATTGAACGATGGCTTCGTCGATTTTATCGCCGGCTACTTTCACGGATTTGGAATAGACAATCCCCGCCAGAGAGATAACGGCGACTTCCGTCGTGCCGCCGCCGATATCTACGACCATGGAACTGGTCGGGTCGGCGATGGGCAGACCGGCGCCGATGGCCGCGGCCATCGGTTCTTCGATGATATAGATTTCGCGCGCGCCCGCGGACTCGACCGTTTCGCGCACGGCGCGCCTTTCCACCTGCGTTATACCGGAGGGCACGGCCACGATAATGCGCGGATGCACCAGCGCTTTGCGGTTATGCACGGTTAAAATAAAGTGCTTAAGCATGGCTTCCGTGACATCGAAATCGGCGATTACCCCGTCGCGCATCGGCCGGATAGCCATGATATTGCCCGGTGTGCGCCCCAGCATAATTTTTGCCTCGTTGCCCACGGCCAGCACTTTTTTGACGCCGCGCGCGTCCCGGTGCACGGCAACTACGGAAGGTTCATTCAGAACAATTCCTTTGCCCTTAACATAGACAAGCGTGTTGGCCGTTCCCAGATCGATGGCGAGGTCGTTGGAAAATCGCCCTAAAATATAATCGAAAAGCATTGCTCCCCCAGTATTTCTTACTTTGAATTATTGCCGCAGCGCCAAGCAGGTGTTTTCTATATCGTATTTCCGATGCCTTATCAACGCCTTTTTAAATTATATTTGCATTTTAGACATGACTGTAATAGGAAAACAGGCTCTGGACAACCGCTGATCAAGTTAATTATTTTTGAGGAGATTTTATGCTTAAATTTTTCCGGAAGCACGCCCGCGGCTGGTTCATGCTTGCCGTGATTGCCATCATTATTATCGTGTTTGTTCTTTATTTCGGCTCCGATAGAGGCGACCAGCACGCGGCGGTGATCGCCATTGTTGACGGCAGAACCGTCAGCATGGCTGAGTTTCACGCGGAATACGAACGGACGCTGGACATGGTCCGGCAGCGCTATGGCGCTAATCTGACTGCGGAAATGCTCAAGCAGCTGAATCTCAAGCAGAAAACATACGATGATCTGATCAACCGCCATGTGATTATTTCCAAAGCGGAAGATCTCAAGGTAAGGATTTCCGATGAAGAATTGCGCGGCATGATCATGTCCATTCCCGCCCTGCAGACCAACGGTATGTTTGACGAGCGCAAGTACCGTCAGATGCTGCGTTACAACAAGGCATCCGCCGAAGATTTTGAAGCCATGCAGCGGGTAAATCTGATGGCTACGAGAATTGAAGCGATGGTGCGCGAGGGCATCAAGGCTTCCGAAGCCGAAGCGCTGGATCTTTTTGTTTTACAAAACCAGAAAATCAACCTGGCTTTTGTCCGGATATCCGGCGAAAATATCCGCCAGAATATCAATCCGACTACGGAGCAGATGGAAAGTTATTTAAGCGCCAACAGCGCCGCTTTCCGCCGCCCGGAACAGGTTAGAATAAAATATTTCCATTTTCCCGCCGAAGCTTACGCGCCGGTCGCGATCAGCGATTCCGAACTGCGCGACTATTACAATCTGCATAAGGACGGCTATCGCGGTAAAGACGGAAAGCAGATGTCTTTTGCTGAAGCCCGGGGTCTGATTTTTAAAGAGTTGCGCGTATCCCGCGGGGCGCAAAAAGCGCAGGCCGAGGCAAAGAAAGCGCGTGATGTAATTTATCAGGAAAACAACTTTGCAGAGTATGCCGGAAAACACAGATTGCCTGTGCGCCAGACCGGATTTTTCCCTATTGATAAACCTCCCCGGGAATTTTTAACCGTCAAGGGATTTGCCGCGGAGCTTATGGAGTTGAAAGAGGGAGAGGTGAGCAGGATTTTATCGGCGGATAATGGCTATTATCTTTTA
>JBBIHZ010000081.1:0-8095 GCA_037446735.1 Deltaproteobacteria bacterium | reverse complement strand
AACACCGGAAACTCTATTTATGAATTGTCTACTTGACAGGGAAGCTTACGGTTTCCGGTATTTGCCGGACTCAAAACCGTTATAAATTTATAAATATTTTTCTTTGGTTTTAAAAAATAAATGCAAATTTGTTACTTTTTAAAAAATCAACGCCTGCATTTATTCATTTTCCACTTTCCAGGGAACATTCTTGGAATATTCTTATTGACACGCCACTTTATTATATGATAATTTTAAGTGCATGTTTGATATTGATTATTTATAAATTTTTCCCTTATTTCCGGATAAATTTAACAAGGAGAAAATATTGAAACTGCGGGATGTTAAAGAACTGCTTGACGCAGAAGTAATTGCTGGCGAAGAAAAACTAGACATGGAGGTAAAAACCGCTTTCGGGGCCGACCTGATGAGTGACGTCCTGGCCTTTGCCAAAGCAGGCAGCATGCTGCTTACCGGCCTGACCAATACACAGGTTGTCCGTATCGCCAATGTCTTGGATATTGCCGCAATAATTATCGTCCGTGGTAAAAAGCTGCCAGCAGAAACAGTGGAACTGGCCAAGGAGCTTCATATTCCCGTGCTAGCGACAAAATACATATTATTCGAAACCGCTGGTCGCCTGTATGCCCGAGGTATAGTGGGGTGTTTGCAAAAAGTTGAAAAATAAACGTGTGCGCGGCGGAAAATATTCTGGAAAAACACAGCTTCGTGATTGAGGGCGGCAACTTTAGTAACGCGGGAACCGTTTCCACAAGAATAAAATCGATTCTAAAACAGAAGCAACTGCCTGATGATGTTGTCAGGAGATCGGCAATTGTCTGTTACGAAGCCGAAATTAACGTTGTTTCTTACGCCAAAAAAGGAGTTATCACCCTGACAATAACGTTAGACAAAGTTCAGATCGAAGCAGATGATGAAGGACCGGGAATATCAGATATTGAACTCGCCATGCAACAAGGATATTCCACGGCAAATCAACAAATCAGAGAGATGGGCTTTGGCGCAGGAATGGGGCTGCACAACATAAAAACATATTCCGATATTTTCGATATCTCTTCAGAAGTCGACAAAGGAACATTTCTGAAGATGACCATTCACACGCAACCTGTCAAGGATTAATCAATGGATATTACCACAATAGCAAAAGAACTTAATCTGGAAATAAGGTCTGCCCATGACAGACTGAAAAATATTGTTACGGGAGGTTACACGGGAGATCTCTTAAGCGATGTGATGGCTAACTCTCACGCGGGAGATATCTGGATAACAAGGCAGGTGCACCAAAACATAGTTGCCATAGCAACCTTGAAAGAACATGCAGGTATAATTCTGGTTAATTCCTGCGAGCCGGCAAAAGACACGCTGGAGCGAGCCAACCAGGAAAACGTGCCGATTTTGGTTTCCCGGGCAGGCGCGTTTGAACTAACCGGCAAGATTTACAATCTGCTGGCCATAGACAAATAGCCGCAAGGCAGAAAAAGTTTTTTCATACCGGCAGATGGCCATTTTTGGTTAATTCCTAAAAGACCATGCTAAAAGTTTTTCACTGTGATTTTCACATTCACACTTGTCTATCACCATGCGCTGAACTGGACATGCATCCTCAGGCAATTGTGGAAAAAGCTCTCGCCGAAAAACTTGATATTATAGCAATTTGTGATCACAACTCTGCCGAAAACGCGCCTTATGTAATCAAGTCCGCTCATGGGAAAAAACTTAAAGTTTTTGGAGGCATGGAAATTACATCCAGCGAAGAAGTGCATGTGCTGGCGCTTTTCGATTCTCTTGATGATCTCTCTTTGATGCAAAAATTTATCTACGAGCATTTAGAAGGCAAAAACGACGAAGACCGTTTCGGCGTGCAGGCCATAGTCAATGAAAAGGGTGAAGTGGAAACAATAAACAACAAGCTGCTCATCGGCGCAACAGATATTGCTTTAAACGATTTGCTGAATAACGTGCATAAACTGCATGGGATCACGATCGCTTCACACATTGATCGGGAAAGTTTCAGCGTGATCAGCCAGCTTGGTTTTATTGAAACGGGAATGCAATTTGACGCGCTGGAAGTTACGCCCCGGACAGGATTCGCGCAGGCACGGAATAAATATCCTGAACTCAGCAATTATTCGTTTATCGTTTCCTCCGATGCCCATTATCTGAAAGATATCGGAACCGCACTGACCAGAATCATGCTGACGGAACCAACGCTCGATGAATTGAAAATGGCTTTCACCGGCAAAAACGGCCGGCACATTATGGAGTAGCAATGCTGGAGCTTGCCGCACATATTCTGGATATCGCCGAAAATTCCATCCGCGCGGGAGCGAAGATTGTGGAAATCGAAATTGATGAAAATGACGCAAAAGATCTTCTCTGTATAAAAATAAATGATGACGGAAGCGGCATGACCAAAGAGGAAATGGAAAAAATTCATGATCCCTTTTACACGACAAAAAAAGTGCGGCGCGTCGGCTTGGGTATTCCCCTTTTAAACGATGCCGCTCAAAGGGCTGGCGGCAGACTGATAATAAAATCAAAAAAAGGCATAGGCACGGCCGTGGAAGCGACATTTCAATTGAGCCATTTGGACAGGCAACCTATGGGAAATATTACAACTACTTTGCTGACGCTGATTGCCGGAAATTCTTCTATTGATTTTCTTTACAAACACAGGCATTATGACCGGCAGTTCGTATTTGACACTCGTCAAATACGTAAAGAAATCGATGATTTACCCATAAATCATCCGGAAATATTAAAGTATATCAGAGGTGTTATCAGCGAAGGTTTGCAAGATATCGCCAGCGGCGCATGATAACTACTCAAAATAATGAGGAGGAATTTGATGAAATCGGAAGATCAAGAACTTTTAAAAGAATTTACAACAGAGCAAATAGCCCAGCTCGATAAAATTATTGAAAAGTACAAGGGCAAACCCGGTGGATTGATTCCGGTGCTGGAAGAAACGCAGGTTGCTTTGGAATACCTTCCTGTATCGGCGCAGAAAAAAATTGCCCGGGAACTAAATTTGCCCTTGAGTCGCGTATACGGCGTGGTGACTTTCTATTCTTTTTTCACGATGACCCCGCGCGGCAAACACACGGTGCGCGTCTGTTTGGGCACCGCGTGCTACGTGCGCGGCGGCAAAGCAATCACGGAATCCCTGGAAAAAGAATTTGGCATTTCCGAAGGCGAAACTACGGCAGATAGAATGTTTACGCTGGAATCAATTCGTTGTCTTGGTGCCTGTGGTTTAGGGCCGGTGGTTGTGGTCGATGAAGACGTGCACGGACGGGTCAAGCCCTCAAAAGTGCGCGAGATACTGAGTCAATACAAATAAAACAAATCGCTATTCAGGGAGGATGCGTCAATGGCGAAATTGACAATTGATGATTTAAAAAAAATAAAAGAAAAGGTGCACAAGGAAATGTCGCTGCGTGACGGAGACCGCCGCGTGAAAGTTACCGTGCATATGGGAACATGCGGCATCGCCTCCGGGGCTAAGGAAGTCATGGACGCGCTGCTGCAGGAAATCGAAACCGCCGGCGCCAACGACGTGATTGTGACCACATCCGGTTGCATGGGATTGTGCAGCCGCGAACCGCTGGTAACGGTGGAAATTCTTAACCAGGAGCCGATAAAATACGAATACATGAATCCGAACAAAATGAGGCAGGTTTTCAAAAGGCACATTTTAGCCGGGGAAATACAAACACCTTTTGTTTTGGCCCGCGGCGCGGAAGTAACCAGATGATTTTTCGTCGACCACGCACGTCTGGTGAGTGTGGTTGTCTATTTAAGGAGGATAAAAGCTAAATGAAGATATTTCGTTCACACTTGCTAATTTGCGGAGGCACCGGCTGTCAGGCCTCCGGATCAATCGCCGTAAAGCAATCGCTCGTTGAAGAAATCGAGAAGAGAAACCTGGCCGAAGAAATAAAAATTGTCGAAACGGGATGCAACGGTTTTTGCGCCCTGGGTCCCATCCTGGTTGTTTATCCGGAAGGCGTCATCTACATAACGCTTAAACCGGAAGATATTCCCCATCTGGTGGAAGAACATTTGATCAAAGGGAGAATTGTCGACAGACTGCTTTACCGCGAACCGGGCACGGACAAAGTCATTCCCACCATGCAGGATATTCCGTTTTTCGCTTATCAGGAACTGCGTGTGCTGAAAAACCGCGGTTTGATCGACCCCGAAAAGATAGAAGAATATATCGCCCGTGACGGCTACGCCGGCATGGCGAAAGCCTTAACCGAAATGACGCCCGACCAAATCGTGCAGGAAGTGCTCGATTCCGGCTTGCGCGGCCGCGGCGGCGCCGGTTTTCCCACCGGCTTGAAATGGAAATTCGCGGCCCAATCCAAAAGCGATATCAAATATGTTTTATGCAATGCCGACGAAGGCGATCCCGGCGCGTTCATGGACCGTTCTGTTCTGGAAGCGGATCCGCACGCGGTTTTGGAAGGGATGGTGATCGCCGCCAAGGCCATCGGCTCCAAGCATGGATACATCTACTGCCGCGCGGAATATCCGCTGGCCATTCACCGCCTCAATATTGCCATCGCGCAAGCCAAAGAAGCGGGGCTTTTAGGGAAAAACATTCTGGGCACCGGCATTGATTTTGATCTCGAAATTTATCAGGGCGCGGGAGCTTTTGTCTGCGGCGAGGAAACGGCGCTGATGACCTCCATCGAAGGCAAACGCGGCATGCCCCGTCCGCGTCCGCCCTTCCCGGCTGTCGCCGGTCTCTGGCAGAAACCGAGCATCCTCAATAACGTGGAAACGCTGGCCAATATCGGCCAGATTATTCTGCGCGGCGCCAAGTGGTACGCGTCTGTCGGCACGGAAAAAAGCAAGGGAACAAAAGTGTTCGCGCTGACCGGCGACGTGGCCAATGTGGGTCTGGTGGAAGTTCCCATGGGCACAAAACTGGGAACCATCGTTTACGATATCGGCGGCGGCATTCCCAAAGGAAAAAAATTCAAGGCGGCGCAGCTGGGCGGTCCTTCCGGCGGATGTATTCCCGTTCAGCACCTCAACGCTCCGGTCGATTATGAAAAAGTCGCGGAACTGGGTGCGATCATGGGTTCAGGCGGGTTGATTGTCATGAACGAAGATAAATGCGCCGTAGATATGG
Source organism: Deltaproteobacteria bacterium (assembly GCA_037446735.1). Taxonomy (GTDB): domain Bacteria; phylum Desulfobacterota; class Syntrophia; order Syntrophales; family Smithellaceae; genus UBA4810. Next base: position 2,949 of record JBBIHZ010000081.1, on the reverse strand, counting down.
CTCGGTTCTTCATGGATTTCTGCCAGGATGAATCATGCGGCAAGTGCACCCCCTGCCGTGAAGGCACCAAACGCATGCTCGATATTCTCACCAACATCACGCAGGGAAAAGGTAAGGAGGGGGATATCGAACTTCTCGAGGAAATGGCCGCGGTAATTAAAAACGCCGCTCTTTGCGGACTGGGACAGACCGCCCCGAATCCGGTGCTGAGCACCATCCGCTATTTCCGCAAGGAATATGAACAGCACATCCGCGATCACCGCTGTGTGGCGGCCGTCTGTTCGGCGATGTTCAAATCGCCATGTCAGCATACCTGTCCGATAGAAATGGACATACCTTCTTATATCGCCCTGATCAGGGCGGAAAGACTCGATGACGCCTACAAGATTTTGTTGCAGACCAATCCTCCGTCTGCGGCAGAGTTTGCGACCACAAGTGCCAGACAAAATGCCGGCGCGGCAATCTTGACGAACCTATCGCGATTAAATTCCTAAAGAGATTCATCACCGATAATCATGAACGCCCCAAAATCGAACCGGTGCCGGTAACACGTAAAGAAAGAATCGCCGTGGTGGGGGCGGGCCCGGCGGGGCTCACTGCCGCGCGTGATCTGGCTATCCGGGGTTATAAAGTCACGGTATTTGAAGAATTAAACAAACCGGGCGGCATGCTTTACTGGGGCATTCCGTCTTACCGCCTGCCCCGCAATATTCTAGACGGAGAAATAGACGATATCCGCAAGCTGGGCGTGGAAATACGCCTTAACACGCGCATCGGCAAAGATATACCCGTCGTGCAGCTGCAAAAGGATTACGACTATATTTATCTGGCCACCGGCGCGCACAAAAGCCAGAAAATGAACGTGCCCGGCGAAGAGCTGAAAAACGTCTTCGGCGGTGTCGAGTTTCTGCGCGACTTCAACGCCAATGAAGATAAATGGTTTAAAGGAAAGTTGTCTTTGGGCAAACATGTTGCCGTGATTGGCGGGGGCAATTCCGCCATCGACGCGGCGCGCGTGGCGCTGCGCCTCGGCGCGGAGGTCACCATTCTTTACCGCCGGCTGAAACAGGATATGCCCGCGGCGCCCGAAGAAATCAAAGCGGCGGAGGAAGAAGGAATCAGGATCGAATACCTGGTCGCTCCGCTGAGAATCGAAGGCAGCAAGGGAAAAGTGAGCGCGATTACCTGTCAACGCATGAAGCTGGGTGATTTTGATGCCGGCGGCCGGAAAAAGCCCGTGCCGGTGGAAGGCGCGGAATTCACGCTGAAAATCGATTCGGTCATTGCCGCGATCGGCCAGGTACCGGATATGAGCTTTATGGATCCCAAAAGCGGCGTGGAAATCAATAAGTGGGGTTGCTTCAACACCGGCAACATCTACAAATCCCGCACGGCTAATCCGAAATTCTTCGCCGGTGGCGACGCGGTCACCGGCCCGGATACGGTTATCGCCGCAATTGCCGCCGGTCATCAGGCGGCTGATGATATCGACGCGGCCATCCGTAAAGCAAACAATGAACCCGCTTATGTAAAACCGGCGCGGGAAAAGATTGACGTGCCCCTGGTTATTGATGAGGAAACAGTGGAAACGCCTCAGGCGCATATGCCGGAAATGAACGTGGATACACGTAAAATGAGTTTTGCCGAAGTTGAGCTGGGTTTTAATCGTGAAACGGCCATCAAAGAAGCTTGCCGCTGTCTGCGCTGCGACGCCGAATTATAAACAAATGGAGAAAAAAATATGTCCAACAATATAAAACTGACTATAGATAATAAAGAAGTAGAAACCCCGATAGGTTCTACAATACTGGAAGCGGCCCGCAGCGCCGGAATCAAAATTCCCACGCTTTGCGCCTGGCCGGAAATTCACCACACACCAGGCGCCTGCCGAGTCTGCATGACGGAAGTGGAAGGACAGCGCTCCCTGATTGCGGCTTGTGTTTTCCCCGTGTCCGAAGGTATGGTAGTTCGCACTAACTCGGAAAAAGTCCGTCAGGCCAGAAAGATGGTCGTAGAACTTCTTTTAGCCAACCACCCCCAGGAATGCAATTATTGCGTGCGCAACGGCAGTTGCGAGCTGCAGAAAGTAGCTGAATTCGTTGGTCTCAAAGAAGTGCGCTTCCCCTACACCGATTTTCCCAAAGAAGGCATGATTGACCGTTCCAGTCCATCTATTGTTCGTGACGGCCGCAAATGCATTGAATGCCACCGCTGCGTGGCGGTTTGTGAAAACATTCAGACGGTAAGTGTTCTAACACCAGCCTATCGCGGCAGCAACGTGAAAGTCGTTCCGGCTATGGACATGCCGCTTATCGAATCCAACTGCGTGACCTGCGGACAATGTATCCTGGTTTGCCCAGTGGGCGCGCTTTACGAAAAGGACGATGTGGATATGGTCTGGAAAGCTCTTCAAGACCCGGCCAAGCATGTTATCGTCCAGGAAGCGCCGGCCATCCGGGCAGCGCTCGGCGAGGAATTCGGCATGCCGCCCGGCACCCTAGTGACCGGTAAAATGATTGCCGCCCTTCGCCGTCTGGGTTTTGACAAAGTTTTCGATACCAACTTCACGGCGGACCTGACAATAATTGAGGAGGGCAATGAGTTGTTGAAACGCGTGAAAGAAGGCGGCAAGCTGCCCATGATCACCTCGTGCAGTCCCGGCTGGATCAAGTTCTGCGAACATTTCTACCCGGATCTGCTCGACCATTTGTCCACTTGCAAATCGCCACAGCAGATGTTCGGCGCTCTGGCAAAGACCTATTACGCCGAAACGGCCGGCATCGACCCGAAAGATATTGTCTCCGTTTCCATCATGCCCTGCACGGCCAAAAAGTTTGAAGCCCGGCGTCCCGAGATGGACAGTAGCGGCTACCGCGATGTCGATTACGTGCTCACCACCCGGGAACTTGGTCGGATGATCAAGGAAGCGGGTATCGATTTTGAAAATCT
>JBBIHZ010000080.1:5035-8195 GCA_037446735.1 Deltaproteobacteria bacterium | reverse complement strand
CATGTTTCACCGCAACCAGACCGAGTTGCCGGTCCTAAACAAATAATTCCTTGCGCCAGGAAACATAAATCATCTTTTGCCTCTACTTCATGTATCCTTTTGAACTCTGAGATTGCTATTTTCAGAGGTTTGGATTGATTTCGGGGGCAGGTGTCGCACAGTGGTTTGCTGGGCGCAAGGGTAGTTCCTCGGGGAGGCAATTTGCCTTCTAAAACGGCAAATACAGCATTGGCGATTAGATCCGGCGGCGGCGGACATCCGGGCAGGTAATAATCTACATTAATAATATCATGCAGCGGGTGAACATGATCGAAAAATTCCGGCAAGGTCAATTCATTGCCATTAACTGAAAATACAGGTTGCGGGCGATTATTTTTGGGGTTTACTACTGTTGGCGCATCTTGGTAAACCCAGTTGAAGATGTCTTCTTTTGAACGGAAATTGGCCAATCCCGACGTGCCTCCGAAGCAGGCACAGGCGCCAAAAGCGATCACCAACTGTGACTTATCTCTCAGCAATTTGGCCATTTCTTCCTGTTCTGAATTTCGCACAGCGCCGTGCAGTATGGTCAGAGCTATCTCGCCTTTTTTCATCTTCCGGATGCTTTCGTACTTGAAGTCCATAACAACTGGCCAAAGTATGATATCAACCGCGTCAGCGACTAAAAGGATGGCTTCGTTAAGATCCACAATTGCTTCATCGCAGCCGCCGCAGGCCGTAAGCCAGTAAATTGCCACTTTGGGTTTTTCTGCCATAAAATCCTCCGATCTAACCTAGAAACTCTATACTGCGGGTTTTAGTGGGCCAAGATTCTTAATTTCTTTTTTCATGGCTTCAATGGACACAGGAATCATGGTTCCTTCCGCGTCTATATTTAATTCAATTTTGAGTCGCTTGGAATCAATGCCGAAATCTTTAAGAGCTTTACGCAATAGTAATATCCTTTTTCTTGCCTGGTAATTACCCGTTTGAAAATGACACTCCTTTTCCGGGCAGCCCAGAATCAGCACTCCATCTGCTCCCTCCTTTAATGCAGCAATGATGTGCGTTGTGTCCACTTTGCCGCTACAGGTAACAGGAATAAGATTTTTCAACTGCTTTTTATAACCGTTACTATTCAGGTAACCCCATCCGAACTTGCAGGCGAAGCATACAATTTTTGGGGTGAACTCCATACATCCTCCTTACGAAAATATATCGCGTGAAAGCGAAGAATAGACTTCCGAAATGCGTTCTTCCATTTCGGATTCGGTTAGTTCTCTGGCGCCTGAGGGGCACGCAGAAACGCATATGCCGCAAGCTTTGCATTTGAATGTATCCGTCGAGGATACAATGTGGCCGTTTATCATGTTGAGTTGGGTAGCGCCGTAATGGCAGGAAGAAACACATATTCCGCAGCCGCTGCAAAGATCTTCGTGAACGATGACGGAAGGCAATTTATCCTGAATGCCTATCGATATACATGCACGACAGGAAACACAGGGGCCGCAACACAGACAACGCCTAGCTTCCTCGATAGCCTCTTTAAGAGTAAACCCTTTTTCAAACATCTGAAAATGAAGTCGTTTTTCCGGTGGAAGCCATACTACATTGGGTTCGTGCTTATAATCACTGTCATTGATTTGGGGAATATCGAATCCTTCGTATTCTTTTTTTCTGCCCGCTTTAATATCCAGGCCTTTAAGATAACGTTCTATAGATTCAGCAGCCTCCTGACCTTCACGCATTGCATCCACCATAAAACCGATCTTGCGTACATCACCTCCGATAAAAACCCAGTCTTTCTTTCCGCTCTGAAGTGTAAGGGGATCAACGGCCAAGCGACCATTTTCATCAAGAAGGCCTTCTTTCTCCAGAAAAGATTTATCCGGTCCTTGACCAACGGTTATGATAAGCACATCGCCGTTTATAGTCATTTGGTCATTTAAATCGAAGGCGGGATTGAACCTGTCCTCTTCGTCGAAGACACGTTTACATTTAGGAGATATAATGCCGGAAAACTGCCCCTCTTTGCCAAGAATCTTGCTTACTCCGCGTGAGTAGATGATTCTAATGCCTTCTTCCCATGCGCCTATTATTTCTTCGTGGTCGGCGGGAATACCGTCCTTCGATGATTTGTCCTCGCGTTCAAGAGCGACTACCGTAACATCACCGCCGAATCTCCTGGCTGATCTTGCCACGTCAAAAGCGACGTTGCCGCCCCCTATGACAATAACTTTTTTACCACCGAGATAGTCTTGAGATAGGATTCCGCGACTTACCTCATATAAAAATGTCTGCCCGTATACGATTCCTTCCAAATCCTGGTTCTCTACCGTCTCCCGTTCGAACGTGAGTATGCGGGGTGTGGGGGTGCCTTTCGCAATAAAAACAGCTTTGTAACCATCCTTCCCGAGCTTCTCTAGGTTTAGCTTCCCCTCGCCAATCTTGGAATTATATTTTACCTCGATTCCGGCGACTCTCAGAATATTTTCAATAACTCGCTGAAGAACAAGCTTTGGTAAACGATAATGTGGGATAAGCCACAGCGCTCCTCCCAATCTGTTTGTTGCTTCAAATATTGTAACCCTATAGCCCCTTTTACTCAGGTGAAAAGCGCACATTATGCCTCCCGGCCCGCCGCCGATCACTGCAATATTTTCTTTGTTCTTGACAATATCATATTCTTTCTTCTGATCCAGATGACTAAGGTAAAAGTCGGAAACGAATCGTTTCAGCAGCCGGCGCCTGATGGAACCACCCTTGGTTTGATAGTTACAACCTAACTCACAAACACCGCAGACGTAGCCGCAAATTGCAAATAGAGGATTATTTTCGAAAAGATAATCTCCGATCTGTATCAATCCATCTTTAGCCTGCAGCGGATCTTCCGGTAACAGCGAGATAAGCACGTTTGTACGCTGGATATCTTCATTAACAGGGCATTTTTTTTGGCATGGCGGCAGAAATTGCTTGATAGCAGGTTCCACGCACGCTTCTCCGATGTTAATGGCATCCCACATCTTTTTCCTCCTCATGTTTTTCATTGCCTGTTTTTTTAAGATTGATTGTCAAATATATCAAACCACATATATAGCAATACTAATGCCATATGATATTTATATTAAATATTTGTAATTTTGAGCTATTAAAGAAAACATATGGGAGATATTACCCCATT
>JBBIHZ010000080.1:0-5004 GCA_037446735.1 Deltaproteobacteria bacterium | reverse complement strand
GGCGCGCCATATACAGTTGATCAGCAATTAATCCAGACAACATGACCTTTCACTTGCACTATAAAATAAAATAGAATAGCATCCGTAAAGTTTCTTTATTTGATTATAATTTCACGTATTTTCGCTTGAGGATATCTGTGAAAAGATCGACGAAAACCAGCAGAAAAATTCTTATTATCGATGATGAAGAATCAATTAGGGACGGATGTTATCAGATTCTTTCCCGCAAAGGACATCACGTAGAAAATACGGGGGACGCCATTCGCGGTTTGGAGATGGCACTAAAAGACATATATGACGTAATTCTGCTGGATATAAGAATGCCTACAATGAATGGGATGAATATTCTGAAAAGACTCAAAGAAGATAATAGTATTTCTGCAAAAGTCATCATTATTACAGGATATGGGACAATACCGCTGGCCGTTGAAGCTATGCGTCACGGGGCATTCAATTTTCTCACGAAACCTTATTCATCCGAGCAATTACAGGCAACCGTAAACAGCGCGCTGGAAGGATATGAAAATCTTGATCACGGAAGAGATATTCCCGTGCTGATTGGCGTCAGCGACTACATGAAGGAACTTAAGGATTCGGTCAGGCGAGTTGCGCAGACAGATAGTACTGTTCTCATTACTGGTTTGAGCGGCACAGGCAAAGAGCTGGTTGCGCGGACTATTCATCAATTAAGCAGGCGGTCAGACAAACCATTCGTTCCTGTTGATTGCTCGTCATTGGCAGAGAATTTGATGGAAAGCGAACTTTTCGGGCACGTGAAAGGGGCGTTCAGCGGCGCGACGGAATCACGCGAAGGGCGCTTTCAGGTAGCTGACAAAGGCACGTTGTTTCTTGATGAAATTTCCAATATAAATCTCAACACGCAGGCTAAATTGCTGCGTGTGATTCAGGAACAGGAAGTACCGCGTGTGGGGAAATCTTCCCCGGAAAAAGTTGACGTGCGTCTGATTGCGGCGACAAATAAAGATTTGCGCGTCGAAATCGCGGAAGGAAAGTTCAGGGATGATCTGTTTTATCGCCTTTCCGTCGTGCTCTTGGATATTAAGCCGCTGGCTGATCATAAAACAGATATTCTTCCTATTGCCGAACACTATCTGGAATATTATCGGAACAGACATAAAAGCAAAGTGCGCTGCTTATCCGAAGAAGCGAAAAAAGCTTTGTTGTCTTACAAATGGCCGGGAAATGTGCGAGAGCTTAAAAATACGATTGAGCGACTGTGCGTTATGGTCGGCCATGATGAAGTAAATTTATCGGATATACTTTATTATGGGCAGGGTGAGGGCGCAAAAGCGCCGGTGGTTGATGCCACGTCCGGTAGGGTGACACTTGTGGATGTAGAAAAAGAACACATAGAAAAAGCGTTGGACCATTTTAATTTTCAGATTAACAAAACGGCAAATTTTCTTGGTATTGACAGAAAAACCCTGCGCATAAAAATGCGCAATTACGGCATAAAAGCAAAAAAATAAAATATTCCAATAGGCGGGGTATTTCGCCCCTTGATGCAAGAGGCCTGGCCAGTATAGTCAATTTATTCAATAAAATCAATATTATCGATAAAGCAAAATCTGGCATCATATTTGCTGATATTAAGTAACTAAAGAGCTATGGAGGGAATTAATCATGACGATTAAGAAAAAAATACTCCTGATAGACGACGATAAGGACTTTTTATTTGCCACTAAGCTTATTCTTGAGAAAGGCGGCTATGAAGTATTCTTGGCGGAAGACGGCAAATCCGGCGTGGAAATGTGGAGATCAATCACCCCTGATTTGGCTATTATCGATATGATGATGGAAACATGGGGAGAAGGATTTTCTGTTTTGAACAAAATTCGCGCCACCGAAGCAGGCAAAAACACGCCCCTTTTCATGCTCAGCGCCGTTGATCTGCAGGGGCCTTATGGCTCGTTTGAGCCCCCGCCAGAGTTTCCTAAGGTAAATCGCGTACTACATAAACCGATTAAAGCCGATGAGCTTCTGCGTATTATCGCACAGGAAATAGGCAACAAATGAAATGTCCGCAAATAGAGACACGCCTCTAATCCTGATCATTGATGATGAAGAAGTGCTGCGAGACGGATGCCGTCAGGTTTTGGAAAAGAGCGGTTATGAGGTTTTGACCGCTGCTCAAGGGGCTGAAGGCATTAAACTGGCGCGCGAGCGAATGCCGGATATGGTATTTGTCGATCTTAAAATGCCGAACATGTCCGGTATGGAAATAATGGAAATTCTTTCCAAAGATATTCCTGACACAATCCTTGTAATGATTACAGGTTATGCATCTATCGTATCTGCGGTAGAGGCGATGCAAAAAGGCGCTTATGATTATTTGCCAAAGCCTTTCAGCCCGGATCAGCTACGCGTTTTGGCCAAGCGGGGTCTGGAGCACCGTACTTTGAAGCTAGAAGCAAAAAAACTAAAAGAAGAAAAAGAAGTGATGCAAAAAAACTTTATCACGTTTGTCAGTCATGAAATGCGTTCGCCGTTGGTGGTCGTTCGCCAGTATTTTGAGACATTGAAAGAAATAGCGGCAGACAAATTTGATAGCGATATAAAAGAAATTATGGAGCGCTGCTCCAAACGTCTCGAAAATCTCGAAGACCTGGTTGAGCATTGGCTGGACATAAGCCGCATCGAGAACGGCACATTTGCGCAGAAAAAAGAAGAGGTTAATCTTTCCACGGTAATGAAACGCGCCGTAGAAGAAATGACTCCGCTCTGCCGGAAAAGAAAAATTTCCGTCGCGGCGGATATCCCCGGTAATTTGCCTGTAGTGGTAGGAGACGAGGAAAGCCTGGTACGTGTTTTTACGAATCTTATCGGCAACGCGTCTAAGTATACTCCCGAAGGGGGGGAGATAAAAATCAGCGCTGAAAAAGATGACTATTACATCCGGATACAAGTCACTGATACCGGCTCCGGCATACCGGCAGACAAGCTGCCTTTTGTGTTTGAGCCTTTTTTCCGGGTGAAGGGTAAAGAAGAGAGAGAAAAAGGGTCCGGTCTGGGCTTGGCGTTTTGTAAAAAGATAATGGAATCACATTCAGGAAGAATAGAAATGACTTCAAAAGAGGGAGAAGGAACAACGTGTTACCTCACCTTTCCTGTAGGTGCGGATATGACAAATAAGAAGTCTGTGAATATTGAACATGTTTCTGATACATAGACGGGATTCAGCGTGCTGAAATAATGCAGCAGATAGCTTTATGAAGTATTATGATGAAGACAGTTATCAATTTCACAAAAAAGACAAACCGGAAAAATGTTTCTGCTGCGGACAGGGCGCGCCGCAACTGTTAATCGTGCGCCATGTCGAAAGCCAGATGATGGTTCATATTTGCCCGGATTGCATGATGGAGTGCGGCGATGATTATCTTCTGGATAACACCAGGCCTTGGCTTGGACCGCAGAAAAAATCATAATATTTTACTCAGATATATCCGGAAAGTCCCGTCGCACCGACATTTTCCACTGCGGCGTGCGCTTTTGGAGGAATGATTCAATTCCTTCCTGTGCATCCGGCTGAGTGCAAACCCATTCGAATGTCTTAAATTCCTTGGCGTCAACTTCGGCGACGCTGGCCGTGAGATTGTCCCATAAAAGGCGCTTGGAGAGAGCCACGGATACAGGCGCGGCTTTGTGAAATTCGCGGGCCAGTGCCAGCGCCGCGGGTAGAACATCTTCTGCAGGCACTGCTCTTGAGGCGAGGCCCATTTCCGCAAGCTCCCCTCCTGTGATCATGCGGCCGGTGAGGAGCAAGTCCGCCGCGCGGGAAAGCCCCGCCACTCTGGGCACGATTACGTGTGATGAGAGTTCCGGCGTGATGCCGCGGCGCACGAAAGCGAACTGAATTTTGGCGTCCAGCGCGACAAAGCGGATATCGCAGTTCATGGCGAAGGTTATACCCACGCCGATGGCGTGGCCGTTAATGGCGGCAATGACCGGCTTTCTGATCTGCCAGGGCATCACGGCGGGGAAGGCCAGCGAATCGCGTCTGGTTTCCATATCTTCAGTTTCCCCCAGTTTGAAGGCGACATCGCCGCTTAAATCCGCGCCGGCGCAGAATGTTTTCCCGGCGCCTGTAATCACAACCGCGCGCACGGCATCGTCTTTGTCGGCGGCAAGAAGCGCCGCGCCCATCTCTCGCGCCATCTGCGGCGTCCAGCTGTTCAAAGCCTGCGGCCTGTTGAGCGTGATTATAGCAATTCCATTTTCAATATTTATTATAATTTCCGAATAATTCATTTTCTCTCCTTAATGTGATAATTAATAAACTTCGTCATGGCTGCCGATATCAACGGGAATTATTTTATCATCTTCGATTAGAAAATCTATAGATATACGATAAGAGATATTGATGGAGACTGAATATAGTTTTGATAATTTGCCGTGTAATTTATGTAGCCGAAGGGAAGGGTGATTTGGGTTCAATTCAAGAAGCCTGAGAGTTTTTTCGTACTGAGAAATTAGGTGCGGGTGTTTTTTAAAAAATTTTCTTGCTCTTTTAATATAACTATCCGTATATATTATTTCAGCCACTTATTATTCTCTGTATATGTTTTTCTACCGGCTCTTTGACGAATTTTCCTTCCTTGATATCTCTTTTTGTTTCCGCAAGTGCGGCTTCCAATTCGCATTCTCTTAAATAGTTGTATTTCTCGATGGGAAGGACGACGTATTTATTTTTCCCCCGCACGCTAATAATTATTTCCGAGCCATCGGCCATTTCTTCATCTAAAGCAGAAATTCCTTTGGTTTTTAAATCGTTTGCCGTGATTATTTGCGCCATTTTGAAACGTCCTTTATTAAGTTTGATTAATAATACTAATGACAATACTATATGTCAAGTGTTTTTCAAGTATAAATGATTGATTATAAAAGATCAGTATATTTTTGTAATTATTTTGCCGCGACGACGCGGTTGCGCCCCTTGGCTTTAGCGGTGTACGAAGCGCGGTCGGCGGCATCAAGCAGGCTTTT
>JBBIHZ010000079.1:3089-8221 GCA_037446735.1 Deltaproteobacteria bacterium | reverse complement strand
GAAGAAAAGTTGTTTAAAAACGGCGCGATTTTCAAAATCTCTTTTTTGTCAACGGAATAATCCGGGGACACCATCCTAGTTTTTATTTATGTTTCTTTGGCGCGTATAAAAACATTATCCGGCATCTTGAAGTGAAAGAAAGTTTTGTACGGTATTCTTCCCTGACCGGGGAAATATTTTGCGCTTTAAATTCATTTATGCTACATCACGGAAGCCTTAACTGATTAAAAACAGAGAGGTTCTATATGCCGAAAAAAACCGGTATTGTTAAAGACCAGCGTTATCTGCAGCATTCGGCCGGATCCTATCACCCGGAAAGTCCCGAGCGGCTGGCGGCTGTTTACGCGATGCTGGAGGACCCGGCCATGGCGGATAAGTTTGTGCAGATCGCGCCACGGGAAGCGACACACAAAGAGATTGAAACGGTTCACACGCTTTCCTACGTGGAATATATCGCCAGCACCGCGGGCAAAGACAGCGTTTATCTTGACCCGGACACGGCCACCAGCCCGGAAAGCTACGAGATAGCCAGGCTGGCTGTGGGCGGTCTGCTCAACGCCATCGACAGCGTCATGGAGAAAAAAGTGGACAACGCTTTCGCGCTGGTGCGTCCGCCCGGACATCACGCGGAATACGACCGCGCCGCCGGTTTTTGCATTTTTAACAATGTGGCTGTCGGCGCCATGCATGCCATAAATAAGTATGGGCTGAAAAAAATATTAATTGTTGACTGGGATTTGCATCACGGCAACGGCACGCAGCACAGCTTTGAAGACGACCCGCGGGTTTTGTATTTTTCCACGCATCAGTATCCGTATTATCCGGGAACCGGCAGCCTGCAGGAAACCGGCAAGGGTAAAGGCGCTGGTTATACAATCAATGTTCCCTTGGGCACGGGGATGGGGGACGCTGATTTTGTAAAAATTTTCTGCAAAATTCTGCAGCCCGTGGCCTTGCAGTATAAACCTGATTTTGTTCTACTTTCCGCCGGTTTTGATACCTATTTTCAGGATCCGCTGGGCGGCATGCGCGTGACGCCAAAAGGTTTTGCCGCGCTGACCAGAATACTACTGGATATCGCTGATGCCTGCTGTGCCGGCCGTTTTGTAATTGTGCTCGAGGGCGGTTATCATGTGATGGGTCTTGCGGAGTCGATAAAAGCGGTGCTTGAGGAAATGCGCGACGACACGCATTATCCGGAAGAAAAAATGGCCGCGCTGGAAAATGAAACAGGCGCGGATAATATCATCAAACAGGTAACGGCTAAAATCAGCACGTACTGGAAATTGTAGGGGGATATAATTTGAAATTAAGCGCTCAGGAAGTTGAATATGTCGCGCATCTGGCGCGCCTGGAAATAACGCCGCAGGAAAAAGAAAAATTTACCGCGCAGCTCAACGATATTCTGCTCTACATCGATAAACTCAACGAACTGGATACCAAAGGCGTGGAGCCGATGAGTCATGCTATCGGCGTGACCAACGCTTTCCGCGATGATCAGGTTATCGAATCGATTGGCACGGAAAAAACGCTGGCGAACTCGCCGGACGCGCGGGGGGAATTTTTCCGCGTACCAAAGGTAATAGAATGACGGCGCCGTTATTTGTCATTGCGAGTCCCGACGCGTCGGGACGTGGCAATCGTTATAAACCTCGTAAGATGAGAGATTGCTTTAGTCAATACTCTCCCTCGCAAAGACATTTCGGCACAATCTCTAAAAGTGAAATTAAATCGCAAAAATTACTTTTTTGCAAAGCCGTTAAAATAATTAAATAACAACTTATGTAAAATGTTATTCAAGGGATTATGGAACTATATCAGTCAACCATTCACGAACTGCAGGATAAAATCAAAGAAGGAAAAACGACAGCCACGGAAATCACCAATTCCGTGTTGCAGAGAATTGACGCGGTGGAAGGAAAAGTTCACTCCTACATTCGCGTACTCAAAGATGAAGCACTGGCCGCCGCCGCCCAAGCCGACAAAGAAATCAAAAAAGGCAATGTAAAAGAGCTTTCCGGCATTCCCATCGCGCTTAAAGATATTGTATGCACCAAGGGCATTGCCACCACCTGCGGTTCGCATATTCTACATAATTTTGTTCCGCCTTATGACGCCACGGCAGTGGAAAAACTGCGCGCCGCCGGCGCGATATTTTTAGGCAAGGCCAACATGGATGAATTCGCCATGGGGTCTTCCACGGAAACTTCATACTTCGGCCCCACGCGCAATCCCTGGGATCTGGAGAGAATTCCGGGCGGCTCCAGCGGCGGCTCCGCGGCGGCCGTGGCCGCTGATGAATGTATTGCTTCCATCGGTTCCGATACCGGCGGCTCCATCCGCCAGCCCGCGGCTCTGTGCGGCATTGTCGGGATGAAACCCACATACGGGCGCGTATCGCGCTTCGGACTGATTGCATTCGCTTCGTCTCTGGATCAGATCGGTCCTTTTACCAAAGACGTGGAAGACTGCGCGATTATGTTGAACGTGCTAGCGGGCTATGATGCCAAAGAATCCACTTCAGTTAACATCGAAGTTCCCGATTACCGCCAATTTATCGGCCGCGACATTAAAGGCTGGAAAATAGGAATTCCCAAAGAATACTTTGTGGAAGGAATAGACCCGGAAGTTAAAGCCGCTATCGAAGCGTCAATCAAGACGATGGAAAAATGCGGCGCGCAAAGCGTGGAGGTATCGTTGCCGCACACGCAATATTGCCTGGCGGTTTATTACATTATTGCTCCGGCGGAAGCATCCTCGAACCTGGCGCGCTACGACGGCGTGAAATACGGATTCCGCGCGGCGGGCGGAGATTTGCTGGATATGTACAGAAAAACGCGCATGCAGGGATTCGGCGCGGAAGTAAAGCGGCGCATCATGATCGGCACCTACGCGCTTTCCGCCGGTTACTATGACGCGTATTACAAAAAAGCGTCACAGGTGCGTGCGCTGATTAAACGCGATTTTGAAGAGGCATTTAAAAAGTGCGACGTGATTCTGACGCCCACCACGCCCACGCCGGCTTTTAAAATCGGCGAAAAAACCGACAATCCTTTGCAGATGTATCTTTCCGATATTTTCACCATCTCCACAAATCTCGCGGGGATTCCCGGTGTCTCCGTGCCCTGCGGCTATACGAAATCCGGCCTGCCTATCGGCGCGCAATTTTTAGCGGGGCACTTTCAGGAAGGAAAACTGATCCAGGCTGCTTCCGCCTATGAGCAGAAAGCGCAAATCGAAAAAAGGAGACCGAAGCTGTAATGGATTTTGAAGCGGTCATCGGGCTGGAAGTGCACGCCCAAATGTTAACGGACACAAAAATATTCTGCAAATGTTCAACCAAATTCGGTGCCGCGCCCAACAGCCATACCTGCCCGGTCTGCCTGGGAATGCCGGGCGTTTTGCCGGTGCTTAATAAAAAAGTTGTCGAATACGCCATGAAAATGGCGCTCGCGACCAACTGTAAGATTAATTCCACCTGCGAGTTCGCGCGCAAAAATTATTTTTATCCTGATTTGCCCAAAGGTTATCAGATTTCGCAATACGCCTATCCGCTGGCCGAGCATGGCTGGGTGGAGCTGGAAGTCAACGGTGGCAAGAAAAAAATCGGCATCACCAGAATTCACATGGAGGAAGACGCGGGAAAACTCCTGCATGACGAACACAATCCCGTGAGCTACGTGGATTTAAACCGCACCGGCGTGCCGCTGATTGAAATCGTCAGCGAGCCGGATATCCGCTCCGCTGAAGAAGCGGCGGAATATCTGAAGCGCCTGCATGAAATTCTGGTTTATCTGGAAATCTGCGACGGCAACATGGAGGAAGGATCTTTTCGCTGTGACGCGAATGTTTCCATCCGTCCCAAAGGGCAAAAAGAATTCGGCACGCGCGCGGAACTAAAAAATATGAATTCTTTCCGCAATGTCCAGCGCGCGCTGGAGTATGAAATAAAAAGGCAGCAATACATTGTCGAAAACGGCGGTACGATTGTTCAGGAAACAAGGCTTTGGGATGACGCGCAAGGCGCGACCAATTCCATGCGCGGTAAGGAAGAGGCGCATGATTACCGCTATTTTCCCGATCCGGATCTGGTGCCGGTGATTGTCGATGCGGCCTGGATTGATAAAATCCGCACGGACATGCCGGAGTTGCCGCAGGCGAAGCGCGAAAGATTTATCAGAGATTATCAGATTCCCGCCTATGACGCGGGCGTGCTTACCGCCGATAAAGCGCTGGCGCAGTATTATGAGGAAGTGGTGGCAATCTGCGCCAAACCCAAACAGGCCGGCAACTGGCTGATGGGCGATGTGATGAAGTTTCTCAACGAGGATAAAAAAACAATCCGCGAGTGCCCGATTGCCGCCGCGTCTTTGGCGGAAATGATCAATCTCATTGACGCCGGCACTATCAGCGGGAAGATGGCCAAAGACATTGTGGAAGAAATGTACAAAAGCGGGAAAAACCCGCAGGAAGTAATTGCCGAAAAGGGCATGGTGCAGATTACCGACGAAGCGGCTCTAGCGAAAACAATTTCTTCCATTATCGAAGCGAATCCCGGGCAGCTTGCCGATTATCGCGCGGGCAAGGAAAAACTTTTTGGTTTCTTTGTCGGCCAGGTAATGAAAGCCACGCAGGGCAAGGCTAACCCGCAGATCGTCAATGATCTGCTCAAAAAAATGCTTGCCAAATAATGATTAAGACAATCAGATGGAAAAACAATAAAATAGTTTTGCTTGATCAAAGAGTGCTGCCCGCTACGGAAAAGTATGTTAACTGCAGTGCATACAAGCAGGTAATTACAGCAATAAAAAATCTTACCGTGCGCGGCGCGCCGGCCATCGGCGTGGCGGCGGGTTTTGCCGCGGCGCTTGGCGCTTTGGAGCTGAGCACGTTGACGCCTGATAAATTCCGGAAAAGATTTTTTGCCATCTGTGATGAAATAAACCTGGCGCGACCTACCGCGAGAAATTTGACTTGGGCGCTGGAGCGCATGAAAAAACGTTTTACGCTTGCCCAGAATTTGCCGCCGCGCAAAATAATCGCGGCATTAATTACCGAGGCAAAACGAATATATACAGAGGATATCGAAATCAACCGCAGGCTCGGCAAAAATGGCGCGCGCCTGATTGTCC
>JBBIHZ010000079.1:0-3079 GCA_037446735.1 Deltaproteobacteria bacterium | reverse complement strand
AAATGATAATATTTTAACCCACTGCAACGCCGGCGCGCTGGCGACCGCCGGATACGGCACGGCGCTGGGTGTAATTCGTTCAGCAAAAGGCCAAGGGAAAAAGCTTCATGTGTACGTGGATGAAACCAGGCCAGTCCTGCAGGGAGCGCGCCTGACCGCATGGGAATTGAAAAAAGAAAAAATTCCCTTTACGCTGATTACGGACAACATGGCCGGTTTTTTGATGCAGCAGGGGAAAATCGATAAGATAATCGTCGGCGCGGATAGGATTGCCGCCAATGGCGATACGGCCAATAAAATCGGGACTTACGCGCTGGCGGTTTTGGCCCAAAAACACGGCGTTCCTTTTTATGTGGCCGCGCCTGTCTCCACCATTGATATTTCGCGAAAGACCGGAAAGGCAATACCGATCGAGCAAAGAGACTCCGCGGAAGTGACACACCTGGGCGGCAGGCGCATCGCGCCGCATGACATAAAGGTTTATAATCCCGCGTTTGATGTTACACCCGCGAATTACATTACAGCGATAATCACGGAGCAAGGCATTCTGAAAAAACCATACCCCGTATCTATCAAACACGCGTATAGAGGAGTAAATGATTAATGAAACTGTTTCTTTTTGATTTTGACGGCGTTCTGGTCGATTCGCTGGATGTCTATGAAAAAACGGTTACCGATTGCCTGATAAAAATAAATCAGCCTTTAACGCGCGGCCGCGAGGAATTTCTGGAGCTCTTCGAGGGAAATTTTTATGAATCGCTGGTACAAAAAGGCGTGAATCTGGATGCGTTTATGAAAGCGTCCCTTGATATTCTCGCGCAGGTAAAGATTGACGATATCAAGCCGATTAAAGACGTTGCGCCGGTAGTCGAAAAATTGCAGAAAAAAAATTGCCTCATCGTAATTTCATCAAATGACACCGCTTCGATCAAAGAAGTGCTCGAATTATTCGGTTATAATGATTATTTTAATGAAATTCTGGGCTCCGATTTTATGCTCAGCAAAAAAGATAAAATTCTATACGCGATAAAAAAATATCAGCTTTCTCCTGACGACATTTATTACATCGGGGACACAACCGGCGATATCAAAGAAGGAAAACAGGCCGGGGTGAAGACCGTCGGCATCACCTGGGGCTGGCATAGCCGCGAAAAAATAGCCGCGGCAGGGCCTGATTATCTTTTTGACAAGCCCCTTGAATTATTACAGTTAAATTAGGTTCAGGAACATTATGGCGGAAATAATCGAATATATAAAGTCATGGTCGGCGCTGAAATGGGTGATTTTGGTGCTTATTGCCGGGTTTATCGGCCAATTCGGCCGGATGACAGCGGAAGCCATCGTCAAAAAAATCGCGGCGCGGCGCGCCAAAAAGGAAAAAACCTCCGCCCAGGATGCACCGCCAGCCGCCGCAACTCCGGCTGAGACGAGCAACCAAACCTTAAAGGATAATTTGGAAAAAAAGCGTCTCAAGACACTGGCCAAAGCCGCAAAAAAGGCCGGCAAAAAGAAATAAAATTATCAGTTGGTGAATTTTTTCAGATGAGTTTCAATCAGACGATTTTCGTTGAAATTTTTGAGCTGCAGATAAGCGGGCGTTGCACCGGCAAAAGCGCAGGCGGGCGCGAGACCAATCAGTTCTGATTCGAGTATCCCCACACGGTTTTTATCGGCCAGTTTTTTTACTTCATCATAAACGTCTCTGAGTGACGTTTCGCGGCAGTTGGTAAGGTTGATGGATACCTGCGCGAGATTGCGGCTTTTAAGGGGCACGCCGATGGCGCGGACGTTTTTTAAGCCGGCGTTTTTTTCCCGGATTTGCGCGGCGATTTTTTGCGCCAGCGCCAAATCGCCGCCGGCCAGATTTATATTGTAGGCAACCAGTATTTCCCGCGCGCCGACAATTGTCGCGCCCGCGCGCTTGTTAATCTCCACTCCGATATCCGGCGCCGTGTCGGCGCAATTTATTCTTTGAGTCAATCCTTCGTATCCGCCGCGCCGCACCTCCGGCAGGTCAACGCAATTCGGTTTGAGCACCGCGCAACCGTAAAAATAAACCGGCACGCCGTATTTTTCAAAAAGCATGCGGCCAAATTCGCGCGCGACCGCGACCGCGTCTGACATCTTAGCTGCGGCTAAAGGTATAAAAGGCACAACATCGACGGCCCCTAGGCGCGGATGAGCGCCCTCCTGCCCGCGCATGTCAATAAGCTCAAGCGCTTTTCCTGCCGCCGCCAACGCCGCGTCAAGCACGGCCGAGGGTTCTCCTAAAAAAGTAAAAACACTGCGGTTGTGATCCGAATCACTGCTGTAATCGGCCAGACGCACACCGGGATGCAGGGAAAAAACATGCGCGATCTGCTCTATCGTTGCTCTGTTCCTGCCCTCGCTGAAATTAGGCACGCATTCAATAATTTTCATTTTCAGGCCTGATAAAATTTTAGTACCGGAAGTTCCACGCATGTTAATTTTCCGCCATACACGGCCCCAGTGTCAATGCCGATTTTGTTTTTTCCCATCAAAGGGCGGCCGGCCGGTGTGTGTCCGAAGACAATAATTTTGCCGAAATCATAGTCAGTGTCGATAAATTCGTGGCGCACCCAGACTAAATCATCACTTTTTTGTTTGCCGGGCTCAATGCCCGGCATCAGGCCCGCGTGGACAAACAGGTAGTCTTTGGTTTCGTAATAAGGCAAAAGCGATTGATAAAAGCTCATATGCTCGGACGGAATTTTATTTTTTCTTTCTTCTGGTGAATCGATAGCGTCAATTCCGTAATTCCGCAGCGTGCATTTGCCGCCGTTGTATAAATACATTTCTTCTTCACGGCCATCCAGAAAATTGAGAAACATGCGCTCGTGATTACCCATTAGACAAATAACGGTTTGAAATGCTTTTTTCAGAGAAATTACGAAGTCTACAACTTCGCGGCTGTCCTGGCCCCGGTCGATATAATCACCCAGAAAGACAAGCAAGTCCTCGTCGCGGTCTGCCGGAATTTTGCCGATCAGTTCCTCGATCTTATTCAGGCAGCCGTGGATGTCGCCGATGGCAAATATTTTTTCCATAATAAATGTCG
>JBBIHZ010000078.1:0-8247 GCA_037446735.1 Deltaproteobacteria bacterium | reverse complement strand
TCTTACCGTTTGGCGGGAATTGCCGGCAGGGTAGGGGAGGCGGTAAAAGTCCGGGGTTTGTTCTTGGCGCCGAGCCAACTGAAGTTAATGCAGATAAAATTCGATAATATTCCGATGCAAGCCGTCGTGCAAAGAAGAGGCTATCAGGATGTATTGAAACTGCGTCTGGAAAAAATATCACCGGAAGTAGGAACAGATCAGTGGCGCAGCAGATTCGAAAAAATGTTTAAGGATATCTGCACCGTGAAAATAGACATACTAGAATATCTGGAAGCAGGTTCGATTCGGCAGGACGAAAAACTGCTGATTGATGAGCGTCAGGGATGATTGTTAAGGAATTCTTTTTTGCCAAAGTGGTAGGCATCAATTATGGAAATAATCCATACAAGAAAGATTACCAAAAAAATTAAAAGTATATAAGTGAAATTAAGTGATTTTATAATATCAAACATCAAAAAGAAAAATGCCTTGAGGTTAAATGCAGTTCCTTTGAGCGGGGATGAGCTTAAAACCTTCTGCCCCACAATCACCATATAAAATATGAGAAAAAGAATAGAAGTCAGAGAGAAAGCAATGATTGCCGCGCCGCGGTAATATCTTTTTAAGAAGAGTTGTCCCGCACCGGGAAAAAGAAGGCCGCTTAAAAGCGCTGCTTTCACGGCCGGATTAATATTCATCTTCTCCATAGAAACAATCAGGAAAGAAGAGTTGCATCTTTCATCTTTAGCTGAATATCGGAAGCTCCGTTCCAGTAGTTAATCTGAGGCGTGAAGACAATATCAAGCTTAGCTCCGGAAATAGCCGGCAAGTATTCACCCATGCTGAACCATATCGAATCGCGCGATATACCCTGGCTGGTGAGTTTCATTTTGAGATGATTGTTGCCGACGATAAATGGCGACAACACTTTGATATTGCGCGAACAGAGAACGGGTTCCGGATTTTCGCAGCCAAAAGGCGCGAGCATATCCATTTCGCTGATTAAATTCAAATTGACCTCGGAAAGCTGGCATTCTGAATCAATAATGGTTTGAGAAATAATTTCTCTGGTTTCCACGCTGTTTTGAATGATCTCGTTGAGCAGACCGGAAAATTCATCGATATCATCCTCCTTGATGGAAATTCCCGCGGCGCGGTAATGACCGCCGTAGGAAAGCAGCAGTGAAGCGCACTGCTGCAGGCCGTTATGAATGTTGAATTCCGAAATGCTCCGTCCGGATCCTTTGCCGATGCCGTTATGAAGACTGATGACAAAAGCGGGCCGGCTGAAAAGGTCTACCAGGCGCGAAGCGACAATGCCCACGACGCCCGGATGCCACCGGTCCGAGGCAAAAACAAGAGCGTTTAATTTTTCCCAGTCCGGCGTTTGTCCGATTTTTTCGAGTATTTCGTTCAGAATATTTTTCTCTATCGATTGGCGTCGCCGGTTATATTCATCAAGTTTTGCCGCCAGGGAACGGGCCTCTTCCATATTTTCGGTTAAAAGCAGCTGGACGGCATCAAGAGAAGAAGCAATTCGTCCCGCGGCGTTAATGCGCGGAATCAGGCAGAAGGAAGCCTTGAAAGAATCGACAATCTGCCCGTCAATTCCGCTTACCTCTTTGAGCGCCTTGATTCCCGGTCTTTTTCCTTCCGTGATAAGTTCCAGCCCGATTTTGGCGAAAATTCTGTTCTCATCGATAAGCGGAGCGACATCGCCGATAGTGCCGAGCGCCACGATATCGAGATATTCCTTAAGATTGGGATAGGAACCGTTTTTCCAGAAGCCTTCTTTGCGCAATGCTCCCCGCAGCGCGATGAGAAAATTAAAAGCGATGCCCACACCGGCAAGATCCTTAAAGGGGAAATGACAGTCTTCCCGATTCGGGTTTATCACGGCTGCCGCGCCGGGCAGGGAGCCGGATATTTCATGGTGGTCCAAAACGATAGTATCAATGCCCAAATCACGTGCGTAATCGATTTGTTCCACGTCGGAAATACCGCAATCCACAGTGATAATCAGGGAAATGCCCTTTGCCTTAAAATTATCAATGACGGTTTTTTTCAAACCATATCCTTCCTGCACCCTGTCAGGTATGTAGTAGGAGATATCCGAAGTTAATTCCTTGAGAAATTTATAAAGAATGACAACAGAAGTTATACCGTCAGCATCGTAATCACCGTATATAACGATTTTTTCTTTGTTATGGATCGCCGGCAAAACGCGCTCAATGGCTTTTTTCATGTCTTTGAGCAGCAGCGGGCTGTGTAAATCATTCAGGGAAGGGTAGAGATAGCGACGAGCGCTTTCCATATCCAGAAAATCCCTGTTAACCAGTATTTGCGAGATAATAGGCGAAATGCCGAATTCTCTGCCGAAAGAACTTTCAATTTCCTTGTTGCTTTCTGTTTTCAGTTTCCAGCTGGTTGTGGGTAATTTTTTATAAATAGTCATTATTCTTAATCATTTCCTGTCTCTTTGCATTGTAGCAACGCGCGTGTTCACCTGTCAAGAAAACATTATTTTTTTTCTAGGATGATATTTTTTACCGCCGAGTGACGTTTTTGGAGCAGTTGAGCCAATAGTTTAAAATTATCCAGAGAATCGAGAAGCGCGGTATGATCAAGATGTTTCTGCGCCACACGTACAAATATGAGGGGCTACCCCCAGTTATAGTGCCACTGAGAATTAGAGTTTTCCCTTAACATAGTTTCTTCTTTTTGTGCAAATTGTTTTGGAGGAATGGCTGCGCCCACGTTCGTTGAATATTTTAATTCTTTCCACGATTCTGTTGACACTGGTTCCGTCCGGAAAAAATTCAAAATAACGGAGCCGCGACTGAGCCGTTCCTTGGAATCGGTTCTAGTCGCTTGTTCGGCCGCCGCAGGCGGTTGAGCAAGCGACATTCAGGCGCGGCTCCGTTCGCCCGCCAGCGGATGCGGCGGGCGAACTGTAATTATAAAGCATGCTCGCGCCGGCATTGGGATGTTCTTCGGCTTTGGGCGCCTGTTCAAGATAAGTTTTTTCATTGTTGTCGGCAATGCTGCGCATCTGTATGGGAAGGGAAGAGCAGGAGGACAAAAGCAATGACAATAAAAGCAATAATATTAACCTGGTACGCATAAATAGCTCCAGAGAAATTTTGCGCAGCATACAGGTTTTGACCCGCTGAGTCAATCAAGCGTTCTTATTGCCCTTTGGTTTGCTAAATGATATTTATAAGAAGAGGTTTAATGATTAAAAAATATTTTAGAATAAAAAAAGAATATATTGCACCCGTCCAGTTTATCGTGGAAGGCTATGAGGGAATGGCCTCAGTAACCACAATTGATCCACAAGAAGCAGTCATCAGAATTTTTATAATGCCGGGCTTTGAAGATATTATTGAAGAATTATTGTCGGAATTAGAAAAGAATTACTCTATTCGGGAAATTTGGAAATTAGTCGGAAAAATTTAATTTATGTTAATGTTGACCCATACGTATCTTTTGCAGAAATACCTGGAACAAGCAGGCGAGCCTTTGCCCGCTCTTGATGTTTATGTTTATAATATCGTCCCGGATCTGCTGACAATTCATCCGGATATTAATTCCTCGCAGACGCACGATTTAAGAAGAACCATCAAAATTCCCGAAGAATACCCCGGCGCCGCGTATGTCGTGTTTCATCTTCTCTTGGATGACCTGGCTCATTACGGTCATATTTGCCAGGATTGCCGGGAGGAATTTGATCCTGAATCTCAGGGCTATTCATATATTAAGGGACGGCCGTTGATCAAACCAATGCTGAATTTATACAGGAAATCACACCGCGAAATTACACATAATGAAGCAGCCTACCGCTCGCATTTAATCATTGAGATGCTCTATGATCTGGCCATAACAACTAAAATCAACTCATCGAGAACAATTGAACTGCTTGCCGCGGCAATAGAATTCACGGCAAGAAATAAAATGCCGGAATTCATCCGCACCATGAAATGGATTTATGATCTGCAAGACGCTCAGATAAGCGGTGTTATAAAAGAAGCCGCTGTTTACCTGACCACGGAAAGAATGACCAAGTTCATGAACATGGAAGGACGCATCAATCTTTACGCCAATAAATTCGGCGCGAAAACCAGCGGAAAGGTTTTATATGAGGGAGTAAAAGATTTGTTCATGCAGGCAAGTATTTTACTGGAACAAGACGACGATATATTCCTGAGGCAGAGCGCGAAAGCAATCAGGGAATATGGCTGGCTGCCTCCTGCTACATAGCTTTTTTAACTTTTCCCGAACGAATGCAGCGGCTGCATACTTTCACTCTTTTCACCGACCCGTTTTTTTCATCTCGACAACGTAATTTCTGCAAATTCGGATACCACGCCGCTTTTGTTTTATTATTGGCATGGCTTACATTATGGCCAATGGCCGGTTTTTTGCCGCAAACTTCGCAAACACGTGACATTAATTAATCCTCCTGAAAAAAAACTGGCTGGTTACTAAAACAAAACACCTGAATTTGCAATCATTTTTTAATTAATTTTTCATGCTTGCCGGCTGTCCGGTGGTTTCCAGAACGCGTTGCCAGATGTTGCCGTTCGGGTCAATTTTGCGCCTTGTAACCGCCGCGTCGAGCGGCAGATGGACATATTCCTCGCGCATGAGCGCAACCAGCAGTCCTGTTTTTCCGGCCATCGCCGCATGCACCGCAAATTGCCCCAAAGAGCTGCAATATATTCCGTCCGCAGCATTAGCGGGAATGGAGCGTATGAGATAACTTGGTTCAATATATTTCAAATTTATTTCCATGTTTAATCTTCTGAAATGATTTTCAACGGCATTCTTCATGAAAAATCCGATATCCAGAAGGCGGATGTTCCCTGAGGAATCTTTATCCGGCGGGGTATCTTTTTTTCTCATTAAGTCCTGACCCGCCCCTTCCGCGACCAGAATAACGGCATGACCGCGTGTCTTCATCCGTTTTTCAAGGATCTTTAAGAAACCTTTATCACCGTCTAAATCGAAGGGAATTTCAGGTATAAGCACAAAATTGACGTCATTTTGCGCCAGAGCGGCGTGCGCGGCGATATGACCGGAGAGCCGGCCCATTATTTTTATCAGGCCAATGCCGTTGAAATATCCCTTGGCCTCGACATGCGCGCTTTTGATGGATTCCACCGCCTTTTCAATTGCCGTATCAAAGCCGAAGGATTTTTGAATCAGGTCCAAATCATTGTCGATAGTTTTGGGTATACCGATGATGGCAATTTGCAGTTTTTTCTGTGCTACTTTATTTTTTATTGCGGCGGATGCGCGCATCGTGCCGTCACCGCCGATACAAAAAAGAATGTTGATTTGCTCGCGCTGCAGATAATCAACAATCACATCGATATCCTGAGGTCCGCGCGATGAAGAAAGAATACTGCCGCCGATGCTGGTAATATTATCAACAAAATCCGGTGTAAGTTTTACCAATTGATGGCCGCATTGGGGATTCAGGCCGCGCAAGCCGAATCTGGCGCCCCAGATTTCCGTCACATTGTAACGATGGAAGAGAGTAAGAGTTATGGAGCGTACAACGTCATTAATTCCGGGACAGAGACCACCGCAGGTGACCACAGCCGCTTTAGCGCGCTCGGGTTGAAAAAAAATTTTTTCGCGCGGCCCGGCAATCTCCACGGACAGAGGGTTGCCCTGCGTGTCTGTTAACAAGGAATAATCGTCCAAATGAGCGTTAAAAAGCATTCTTTTGCCGTCATCAATAAATTGCGCCATGCTTAAAGGCGAGTGGAGGCTTCTTTTGCCCAGGTTTTCAATGGTAAAATCATGCTTCATGATTTTTTCTCCGTTTTCAAAACACTGTATACCGCATACATTCCGGAAATGATTTCGCCTTCAAAGCACCCCATGTCTGTAAATAGAGAAGCGCCATTAAGATACACGCTTTTGACGGATGTCTTATTTTTTTGCGCGGAAAAGCCGGTGAAGAACGACTTTTTCACCATATATTTTGCATTAGCAATATTCCTGTATTTAATTGAAATATCTATTGATTTATTAATGTCATAGAATTTCATATTTTCGGCAAGAAATGGAAGGAAATCGTCGAGCCGCGCTATCGCATTATCAGCAACTTTTTTTAAATTTTCCTTCTTCCAATGATCTTGATCGGCAGGTAGGAATAACGTGACGGTAAGAAGTATTTTCCCTTGCGTTGATCTTTTCTCTTTATCCGGATTATTTACCCCCAAAATAATCATATTACCTTCGAAGATATTATTAGTTGTATTCGGAATCAAAATGACGTGCTGAGCCATTTTTTCGGGCAAGCATCTCTCGGGGATGAAAAAATGTAGTGTAAAAGGATAGTGAGTTGGTTTGGCACGCTTAAGCCATTTTCCGGTTTTTATTTTTTTATTTTTTCTGTAAAAAACACCCAGCGCCTCGGATTTATTGCTGATGATGAGATACTTTGCGGAAATTTGAGAGGTAAGTCCTCGTTCGTCCATCAGTTCCGCCTCGACGCAATTAGTTTTGCGCAGAGAGAGGACGCGGCAATCTGTCATATAAGCCCCACCCGCTTTTTTAAAAAAATCACGCAAAGTTTCGAATAAATAAGTTTTGCCTCTCGGAAAGGAAAAAGTGCCACGCCACGGCGTGGATAAATGATAAGAAGAACTTAAAGATTCGCGCGCCTCTACGTCAGAAGACAAAAAAGCCAGCTGTGCTTCATGAATCTTTAGTACGGACGGATCATCTAAAAGCGCACGGCGGAACTTATTTGTTTTCCAGTCAAATGCAAGTAATTTAAAGAATAATTTTAAATAATTAAAGTATTGCTTAAAGCCCGTAAGGCGGAAAAAGGGGTGGGCGCTGACCCATTTTTGCAGAAAATCACTATCTTTCTGAACCGATTTATAAAATGATTTTATTCGTTTTGTTTTATGAGGAAATTCCCGGACAAGCTCGGCAATAAGATCATTTTTTTGCGGATAAAAGTCAACACGATGATCGGGCAAAATAACCTGATAGCAGGGGTTCAAATGGCATAAATCACCACGATCGATGTTTATCCCCAATTCATTAAAAAGGGAAATAGCGCTTTGAGAGTCGCCAAAACCGGTGATGGGAGAAGGATCGGCGTTAAAAAAAATGTCATTAATCGATATTTCTTTAAGATTGTGTTCAGTGAGATGTACGGTGTTTAAGCCAAATTTAACTGCGACGGCAGCCGCTATATAAGAAGAAAGATCATCACCAATAACCATTAAGTCATGCATAAAACAAATACTAGCTCCTCAATACTATGCTATTAAAAATCGATAAGAGGCGGATTATGTATAGGCATTATATTTGGGGGAAAAACTGATTTGATTTTCACTTTTCGCCCCTCGATTGTTAAGCGTCCTTCAGCGTAAAGTTGTATTGCTTGAGGATATATTCTGTGCTCCTCCTTTAAAATCTTTTCCGCCAGTGTATCATCGGTATCGTCGTCATACACAGGCACAACACCTTGAATAATTATCGGTCCCGTGTCCACGCCTTCATCCACGAAATGCACCGTGCAGCCGGAAACCTTTACGCCGTAGTCAAAGGCCTGTTTCTGGGCGTGCAGACCGGGAAAAGACGGCAAAAGAGCGGGGTGGATATTCATAATTTTGTGAGGAAAAGCCCTTAACATTGCGCCAGAGATAATGCGCATAAATCCGGCCAAAATTACCAAATCAACCTCGTTTTGTCGCAGGATGCTGATCAAATTCTCATCAAAATCATCCCTGCTCTTGAAATCTTTTTGATTCAGAATAACCGCCGGTAAAGCATGCTTTTTTGCCCGCTGAAGGCCAAACGCATCGGGGTTGTTGCTGATTACTACCTTAATTACGGCTGTGAGCTTTCCCTTTTCAATGTGATCGATAATGGATTGCAGGTTGGAACCGCTACCGGAAATCAAAACACCGAGTTTTAATAAATCCGCCATAATAATCAGTCCTGATTTTCTGTTAGGACGACCTGTTCCTGGTCATCTTCTCTTTTTTCGATATGACCGATGAGGCTGGCCTTTTCACCAAGCGCCTCCATTTTTAGCTGCTCGAGCACTGCGGAGCATTCTTTATCTGAAACGATGAGCATCATGCCGATGCCCATATTAAAGACGCGGAACATCTCACGCTCTTCAATATTGCCCATTTCCTGAATAACGTGGAAAATAGGCGGTATTTCCCAAGTATTCTTGTGAATAACGCAGCGGCACGCCTGCGGGATAATGCGGGGAATGTTATCGTA
>JBBIHZ010000077.1:0-8304 GCA_037446735.1 Deltaproteobacteria bacterium | reverse complement strand
CACAAGATTAAGTGGTATGGAGATCGCGCAAATGGCAACGGCAAGCTTTCTGCCCCAGTCAGCCATAAGCCAAAGGCCATAGGACACGACAAAAGACAATAAACAAAGCGCCAGTGTTACAAGAAACAGGATGGTTACCCAAATAGAAAGCTCACCGGAAAATAATGCAAAGATACTGACCACCGAACCCATCAATCCGTTGATAACAGCAAAATAAAGAGCAATAAGGATAATCGCCAGGGGCTTGTTTTTTGTCATAAAATTTCTCTCCTTTTATTTAACAAGTGAATTTAAGTGGACTTACAAAGAAATCTATAACGTATAATTATTATATGTTCCATCTCTTTTAAAAAAGTTACGCGTTATAATATTTCTATTTTCGTTATCATAAAAATCAAAGGGGTCAGATGTAAAAGTTACCATCTTCCCGCCTGCTGCTATAAAATACCTCGCTTTCCCTAATCGATAAATTCAATCCCCATCCACCGGCCTTAGCCGGTGGATGGGGATCATGGGAAGCTTAAAAATTATAATCCTTTTTTCTCAAACAGGAAGAACAGTCCAATTACTGCCGCCCAGAAGATCGGCACGAGCACCCAGTGCGATATTCCTAAAGCATCCGCGAGTCCGATTTTGCCGAAGTCCTGCCACGCCATGACGGTGGAGCTGAAAAAAGGATAAAGCTCAGCAAATATTGCCGCTCCGGCAAGCATCCCCAGAACAGCGAAAATTGCATGCAGGCGGCCTTCGCCCAAAGCGGCCGATGACGTGCCGGGGCAAAAACCCATCACCGCCCAGCCCGCGCCGAAAAGAATGCCGCCAATCACCACCGCGCCGACGTTCATCGGCTTGTGGCTAAGCGTGGTAATTCCCATATCGTACAGAATATATACGCCCACCATGCCGACCATAATCGCCGAGAGCATGAATTTGAATATCGTCATATCCTTAATCAAAAGCGCGCCGATCTGCTTTTCAAAACGAATTACCCGCCCTTTCTGCATCAGAAATCCGAACACGATACCGGTAATCAAACCCAAAATATGATCGATGCTCATGACGCCCTCCTTTTGTAAACAATCGCCGCGCTTAGAGCACCGGCGGCAAAAAACAAAACCAACGCCACAAAGGAACTTACCGATAACTGCATGATACCGCTTAATCCGTGGCCGCTGGGGCAGCCGTCCGCCAGGCGCGCGCCGATCATCGCCACAATGCCGCCCAAAAAAGCGCCCACGGCTCTTTTGGCTACGGACGAGCCGAATCGCTCCTGCCAGATAGGCGGCACTTTTTCCAGCTTAAAACTCTTATCGGCCAGAGAAGAAATCAGCGCGCCCAGGAAAATGCCGATAACAAGCATGAACTGCCAGTCCACCTTGATTTTTGTGGCCACGAAATAGGCGTTTTGCGCCACATGCTGGGATGAGAAAACCTGCTCTACAAAACCCACGGCGCGGACGAACGTGGTTGACGCGCCGATGTAATTGGTTTTGCCCATGAGCGCGGTCGTGGCGTAAACGGAAACGATAGCCAGGATTCCGACCAGGGCGCCGGCAAAATAGGGATTCCACCCTCCGTCTTTTGTTTTAAGTTTCATTTCTGCCTCCTTTCTTGGTTTATTTTTCCCGGCTTTTAACTATAAGATTTGCACCTTAATTTCCGGTGGATTTACCAGGTGTCTCTTGACTGTGCAGGAATCCGCGGCTTTAACCAGCGCCTGTTTGTATTTTTCCGGGAAATCCGGCGGGAGTTTTATATCGAGCGCGATCTTTTCCACCATGTGCGTCTTGTCGTTTCGTAATGCTGTCTGTTGAATCTTGATTTTATCGTAAGGAATGTCGCGCGACTGGCAAAATGAAACAATGAAAAATCCGGCACAGGTTCCGATCGAAGCCAGAAAAAGCTCAAAGGGCGAGGGGGCGGTATCATCGCCACCGTCGCTTACGGGCTGATCGGTATGCACGGTAAAACCGCGGAAGCGCACGTCCACCTTTTTATTGCCGGATAAAGTTATGGCAAAGTTCATTTCCATGGCGCTACTTTCCTTTCTGCTTTTTTTTGAATAAAGCGTGTTAATCGAAAAAAAGCATGATTATTTATTTTCCTCGCTTAATAATGTCCCCACCAGCAACTCGTGAGGCACGCCTTCGGAAGTAATCATTATTGGCTCAACCTCAAAGCCCTCTTTTTCCATGAGTTTAATCCAGGAAGCCCTAGGAAACAAGCCGGTTATGTGCCGGTCATGCTCGATGCGCAGTCGTCCTTTTTCGCGAATAAAAAAGGTGAAAATAATCTCCATGGTGGTATCGGAAGGGTCAGGATCGTAGGCGTATTCAACATAAGTCAACTCACGCGCAACGGCGCTACGGGTGAAATACTCCACGCGCGGACCGGAAAAAGTATCAAGATAATAATCAGGACCGGTAATGAAAATTCCGCCCGCCTCCAGATGCGCCGCGGCGGTGGCAAACGCGCGCGCAAGATCATCTTCAGAAAGCAGATAAACAATGGCATCGTGGATCAGCACAGCGTCAAATTTTCTATGCAGGCGAATATCTCGCATATCGCCCTGGTGCATAGTGACGCCGGGATTTATTTTTTTGCACAGCTTCAGCATTTCGGGTGATGTATCTACGGCCGTGGCCTCGAAATAGCCGGATATATAAGAAAGATTATGCCCCGCGCCCACGCCTAGCTCCAGAATTTTGTTTTTTGCGGGGCCTAGCTTTTCGCGCAGTATCGCCAGCCACTGCGCCGCTTCCTCGGCGTAATCTTCACGCGGCGTGACAAGCTCGAACAAATAAGCGAGGTCTGTATAGAGTCGCCCTTCCGGTATGCTCTTTGGATCCATTATTCAACCGCCTGAAAAAATATTGAAATTTTTACTGCCGAGCATACACTTAAAGAACAAATACAAAACCAGCTTTTGTCTTGTCCCCTGAAACAAAAAACGTCCATGCAGAGAATTATTGCCCATGGGTTAATCCAAATATGTTTAATGATATTAAACAATTACAGATTGCGGCGTGTTGCCGGTTTTATCTTTTTAATAACTCCAGCCATTCCCTGGCTTCGTTTGCCTTGGCGATTTCGCCTGTCTGTAAATAATATTTTTGCAGCGCGCCCAGATACGCCCAGAGGGGTTTTCTCCAGCCGTTTTCCGCGGAAGTGTTGACGCCCAGCTTGAGAATGTAATCATTATACGGCGCGTGCTTTACCCAGACGCCGCAGGCAATCAAACGCGAGAGCGGATCGTCAATCGCTAAAAGTTCCTCCAGGCCTTTGGCGGCATCTTTGTTGCGCAGCGGTTTGATGAGACCCGCGTACTGGTCGGGAAGAAAATTGGCGTCCTTCGCGTTAACGGCGCCCATAAGAAAATTATAGTAGGCAAGATTCGCGGTAACCGGATGCAGGCGGTTGACGCGCAGAAATTCGCCGTCGTTAAAATCCTCGAGCGCGGCTCTCTGCAGCGCGTATTTGGTCAGATAAAGTTTAGCAAGCAGATTTAAATTATTGCCGGAAGCGATGGCTTCTCTGGCGCGGTTGAACTGAACATCAGCGGCGTTTTG
The DNA here is from genome assembly GCA_037446735.1 of Deltaproteobacteria bacterium. Taxonomy (GTDB): domain Bacteria; phylum Desulfobacterota; class Syntrophia; order Syntrophales; family Smithellaceae; genus UBA4810. The sequence goes on along the minus strand of JBBIHZ010000077.1, from coordinate 4,735 downwards.
TTTGCCGGTAAGAAAACTTTTTTTGTAGTTTTCAATATCGCGAAAAGCGGACTCTTTCCATTCGGGAACCTGTGTGGTCGTCGTCGCGCAGGCGCAGATCAACATCAGTATGAACAGCAACAGCATTTTTTTCATGGCAGTTTAATCTCCGGGTTTTTCTGTTTGTAAAGCAAGGCGTCAAGGTCACGGGATACTTTATTCAGCGTCTGCGCCACTTCATCAATGTCGGCGCGCAGCGCGCCCAGGTCCTGCGTGCCTTCCGCCGCGTCTTTGCTGATCTTGTTTAAGTTATCGACTGTTGTTTCCAGTTTCTCCAGTTTGCCCGCAGCATCTTTGAGAATTTTATTAAGCTGCGGCAAAGCGCCGTCCTTGCCGAAAACCTGCTCGTCGGTTTTTGCCGCCATGCTATCAATGCGGCGGCTGAGGCGCTCAATCGTCTCCAGAAGCGGCTGTATCTTTTCAATGGCGTCATTGATGTCATTGACTACATACACTTCGGCGATTTTATCTTCCGCGAGAGGCGGGCTCTCCAGATGATCCGTGTTCACGACGATTCGCGCCGCGCCGATCAAAGGCCGGTAAAGCACAAAGAAGCTGTCCTGCCTGATCCATTTGGCATGCTTATCCGGTATCCTGATTTTAATCAGCACCGAGCCCTTGTCATCTAGCTCCAGCGAATGCACGCGGCCGATATCAAAACCGGAAAACACCACCGGCATGCCCACCGCCAGGCCGTCGCCCGTGCGGCACGAAAGGGTAAAGGTGTGGCTCGTTTGGAAAAAACCTTTCTGCTCGGCCAGAAAAAGCAACGCCAGCAGGATGACCGCGGCCGTGCCGATGACAAAAACGCCTACTTTATATTCGCGACTTATCGGCATAGCGCACCGTATTTATCTTTCATCCAATCATAGTCATAAATATCGCAGCTCGCGTACAGGCCATCTATAGTTTTGAGCACCGTCATCACCGCGCTGAAATTTTTCAGATGCGGAAGCATTTTAAAGGGCCGGTCGATCACGATGGCCGCCTTTTCCACCATCGCAGCGCGCAAAAGCATCGCGTAAAACCGTTCCTCCTCACCCAGCGCCGGATTTCTTTTCTCGGCAATTTTTTCCAGACCGATGTCCCGCAATAAACCGAGAACCATCTTGCGGGATTCCTCCACCCGCATATTTTCATGGTACTGTTTAATCAGGGCGATATTCAGCCAGGCCTCCTGATTGGAAATCAGTGGCATAGCGGCGCTCACCGGCGCGGCATGGCGCGGACGCGCGCGCATGAACCTGCGCAGCGCCTTATCCAGCGCTTCCTCGCCCGTAAATAATGTCACTGTAATCTTATCAGTAATGACAGCACCTCGATAACAAGAATCGCCGCGAAAACCTTCACCATGCCGCGGGAAACGACAATGGGGATACTGGTTGGCTCATGCGTTGCCTGCAGTCCGTAATAAATCGGTATCAGCGTAATAAAAAAACCAAACGAGGCGCATTTTAAAAGCGCCACAACTATATCAGAAAAATTTGTCGAGTTTAACAGGATATTGACATAGACATCCGCGCTGATACCGAAAATAATCCGCGAAAACAGGATGCCGCTCGCCATCAGGACAATCGAAAAAAGAAAGCTCAAGAGCACAACGGAGATAACGCCGCCCACCACCCGCGGCGCCAGCAGGTAATCGATTATATCGATGCGGAACGCCTCCAGGGCTTTTATTTCCCGGTTGACCTGCATCGCTGCCATTTCCGCGTTGATGGCGGCGCCGGAGCGCAGCGTAATCAGCAGCACCGTGAAAAAAGGCGAAAGTTCCGTGACCATCAGGCCCATCAGCACATTGCCAAGAAGCGAAACCAAACCCAAGTCCTTTAATACCTGAAAGACAACACCGATAAAAAGAGAGCCGACAATTGCCGAAACAAGAAGAAAGGCCGGAAGAATCTGCACCGAAGTGAAATAAATTTGGTTGATCAATACCGTGCGCGTGGCGCTGTTGTAGGTGGCGGGCGTCAGAATGCGGCGGAAAACTTTTACGGTAAAAGAAATCATCCGTGCCAATGCCTGTATCCGCCCGGATATGTAGTTGCCTACTTGTTCGGGAATATCCATCAGTGCCTTTCCGTAACCAGGATGCCAGATATTAACACAGGATTGCCGATACTTCAAACCGTCATGGCCCGATTTCCGTTGACAAAAAAGGGGCAATCATTATATTTAGCCAAACAATTTAACAGCTGCCCTTAACACGGCGCCATATATCGGAGGACATTATGAAAAACCAAAACCGCAAAACTTTTTTCATGTTTTTACTGGCATTTTTAATCGCCTTTTTTATCGTTTCTCTGATTGAAGTTTTGCGCTCGTCTTTTATCTCTTCGCCTGTTCCCGACATTCCGCAGGCCGCGGCCAGTTCGCCCGTCTCTTCCGGTGACGCAGGTAAAGCGCCCCTCTCCTTTTCGGATTTGGCCGAGCGCGTCAAACCCGCGGTGGTGAACATAAGCACCACGAAAACAACCAAAGGTTTTGCTTCTCCTTTCGGACGTTCTCCTTTTGGCGGCGGGCCATTTGGCGATGACTTTTTCGACCGCTTTTTCGGCGACATCCCCCAGCGCGAGTTCAAACAGCGCAGTCTGGGCTCCGGTTTCATCATCAGCAATGACGGCTACATTTTCACCAACAATCATGTGGTGGAAAAAGCCGATAAAATAGTTGTCAAGGTCTCCGATAACCGCGAATACGAGGCAAAAGTGGTAGGCACCGATCCCAAAACAGACATCGCTCTGATCAAAATAAAGCCGCGCAACAGCCTGCCGGTGGTGGAAATCGGGGATTCAGATCAGGTTAGGGTCGGTGAATGGGTGATCGCTATCGGCAATCCTTTCGGCCTGGAAGCGACCGTAACCGCCGGCATCGTGAGCGCCAAAGGCCGTGTGATAGGCGCCGGACCGTATGACAATTTTATTCAAACGGACGCTTCGATTAATCCCGGCAACAGCGGCGGCCCGCTTTTCAGCATGGACGGAAAAGTTATCGGCATCAATACGGCTATTGTCGCCCAGGGCCAGGGCATCGGCTTTGCCATCCCCATTAACATGGCCAAATCAATTCTTGCCGATCTGAAATCAAAAGGACGCGTCACCCGCGGCTGGCTGGGAATTTCTGTTCAGGATATTACCGAAGACATCGCCAAGAATATGAATCTGAAAGACCGCACCGGGGCATTGGTTTCCGACGTGTTCAAAGACGATCCGGCGGACAAGGCGGGCATTAAAGTTGGCGATATTATCATCGAAATCAATGGCAAAGAAATTAAAGATACGCACACACTGCTTTTGACCATCGCCGGAATGCAGGTGGGAGAAAGAGCAACGATTAAAGTGCTGCGTGACGGGCGCGAAATGACTTTCCGGATTGTGGTAGCTGAACGAAAAGACACTGCGGAAGCAACAGCGCCGACAAAAGGCACCGCCGGGCACTTCGGCATTTCCGCGCGTGATATTACTCCGGAGATGGCCAGACAACTCGGTGTTCCGCAGAATGCCGGCGTGATTGTCGCCGGTGTGGAACCCGGTTCTCCCGCTGATGAAGTGGGCATACAGCCACAGGATATCATCGTGCAGGTCAACAGAATTAAAGTAAGCTCCATGAAAGAGTACAATCAGGAAATCGCCAAGGCGGCGCAGAAGAAAAGCGTGATGCTGCTTGTCCGTCGCGACAACGCGAGTTTCTTCGTGACCCTGAGCATGGAATAAAAGCAAACAGAGAGAGCTTTAAAAAAAGGCAGGTCCGATGACCTGCCTTTTTTATTTATAGACAAAATCTTTCGGACAATTTAATAAACGCACATGAAACTTTTTGACTACACAGGCGTCATTCATCTGCACTCCTCTTTTTCATTTGACGGACACACGCCGCTGGGAAAAATTCTCGAGATGGCCGGGAAACATCAGATAGATTTCTTAATGCTAACTGATCATGACCACCTGCGGGCCAAGGACGAGGGCTGGGAAGGATGGCATGGCCGTGCTCTGCTTATTGCCGGACAGGAAATATCACCACGCTTTCATCACTATCTCGCTTTTAATACCAAAGCCCCTATCTTTTATCCCAAAGACGCGGAGAATATATCGCCGCAGAAATATATTGACGAGGTCAACGCGCAGGGTGGCTTTGGTTTTATCGCTCATCCCGACCACGAAGGCGCGCCGATGTTTCACGTGAAACAATACCCCTGGAAAGACTGGACCGTAACCGGTTACCGGGGAATGAGCATTTGGGACTTTATGACCGATTGGCAAAGTTCTTTGCGTGGTTATTTTAAAAGTATTTTAAGCTTTACCTTCCCCGCGTGGTTTCTGCGCGGGCCGCGACCGGAAACACTGGCCAGATGGGATGACCTTACCCGGCAAAAAAAGATCGTTGGCTTCGGCGAACTGGATAATCACGCCAGCACAAAAAGAATACTGGGCCTAAAATTTGTCGCTTATTCTTTTGATCGCGCCTTTCGGTTCATTCGCACACACGTTTTGACCAGCGAACAATTAACCGGAGATTATCAAAAAGATCGGGAGGCGATTCTGAAAGCGCTGCTGGCAGGACGCGCTTATTTCGCGCTGGAATATTTCCGCGCGGCGCGTGGTTTTAGCTTTTACATTGAACAGGATAACCAGACCGCGCAAATGGGCGGTGATTTGAAGCTGAATAAAGCCGGCGCGGTTTTAAAAGTGGAGCTTCC
>JBBIHZ010000076.1:0-8371 GCA_037446735.1 Deltaproteobacteria bacterium | reverse complement strand
TACTCATTTGTTTATTATGAAGACGGCAATTTCAGTCTGAGTCATTATCATACGAGCGTTCAGAAAACGGGAAAAATTAATCAGAACTGGACATAATTAAGTTGCTGTGCTAATCAACCGCGCCTTTTGATAAAAAATGTTTTTCCAAATCGGTGTGAATATACGGGCGCTGTTGGTTGCCGTCTCAGGAAAGGAGATGTCATAAGTATATGAATTATGGAGGAATATATCCGGAATGTTCTTTGCGCAATGCCAAATTCGTTGTATTGCCTGTTCCCTATGATTTGACTTCCACCTATCAACCGGGCAGCAGGAGAGGGCCGGCGGCCATCATCGAGGCATCATGCAACATGGAACTTTATGATGAGGAGTTGAAAAAGGAAACATATTTATGCGGCATCCATACGGCAGAACCAATGGAAGTGGATTCACGCGGTCCAAAATACATGGTCAATCAGGTGCGCAAAAAAATCTCCCGTATCGCTGCTTTGGATAAAATTCCGGTTGTGCTGGGCGGAGAACACAGTATTAGTTCGGGAGCCGTGGAAGCTCTTCTGGAAAAGTATCCTAAAATGTCCGTGCTGCAATTTGACGCCCATGCGGATCTGCGTGACAGCTATCAAAACACGCCATACAGCCACGCTTCCGTGGCCAGGAGAATAGCCGATATATGTCCGCTGACTCAGGTAGGCATAAGGAGCATGAGTAAGGACGACGCCGATTTTTTGTCAAAAAGCAAAGTAAAAAGCTACAGCGCCGATTATGTCCTGGATAATAAAAACTGGTGTGAAACAATAAGCAGGAACATCAAAGGAGATATTTATGTGACTATCGACCTGGATGTTTTTGATCCATCAGTTATGCCGGCCACGGGAACGCCCGAACCGGGAGGTCTTTACTGGAATCATGTTTTGCGCCTCTTAAAGGCAGTTTCCAAAACGTGCAAAATTCGCGGTTTTGACGTGGTGGAACTGGCGCCGCTTCCCGGGATGGTTGCCCCGGATTTTCTGGCGGCGAAACTTATCTATAGGTTAATGGGCTATATAACCGGATAAATATTATGTGGGCGTGAACAATTGTGAAAACAGGTAAATAACTCCTTGACAAATATAGGAGTTAATGGTGTAAGTTCTCCACTTTTTAAATATTGACTTGACGCGGGGTGGAGCAGCTAGGTAGCTCGTTGGGCTCATAACCCAAAGGTCACAGGTTCAAATCCTGTCCCCGCTACCAAAAATAAAAAGGCTTTGAATTATTTCAAAGCCTTTTTTGTTTTTGTGCCGTGATTTGGTAAAATTGATTTAGTTGACCCTGTACCATTGCTGGCTTCTTCCCAGAGTAGGTATGCCGATAAATCCTCTGACCGTCAGCACGTCTCCTTTGACCCAAATTTTGCACTTGTAGGTTTTGCCGTTGTCCGGGTCCATTATTGTTCCGCCCGCGAACTCCGCGCCCAGCGTATCGTCAATCTTCCCAGTTTTTTTCATGTCCTGGAAAATAATCATGCCCACGACAGGTTTGTCTTTCAAATCTCCCACACATTTTGTGCAGAGAGTATCTTGTGGCTTGAGTAAAAGACGATTGACTTTACCGAAGTATGCGCCGTCTTTTTCAAATATTTCCACGTAAGATTTGGCCTTGCCTTTATCATCTCCCTCATCAGAAACGGTTTTCCATAATCCGGTAACTTCACCCTGCGCCTTTACGACGCCGCTGAAAACGAAGATTGAGAAAAAACAAAGTGCAATAATGATCAGATATTTTTTTGTCATAATTAGCCCTCCTGTTTGCTGGATTAAGAAATTAATCAACGCACACTTTCATAAAATATGCGTTAATAAATCATTAATCGCAATGATAAGTCAAGCATTTTGCTCATAGCAAAGGCTTTATTGCCTTGACATCTAAACAAGGTGTTTCTATAATCAAGTCCAGAGGATGTCTCTGCTCAGCGGGCAAAGCGTAGCGCGATTTATATAAAAACCAGTTGATGAGGCACAAGTGGCCAGAGACGAAAATTATCAGGCGCTGGAAGAGGAATTTACTTCCACATTTATCAGGGATTTGATTCCCGGAATTCTGCATAATTTTGCCAATCCCCTAAATAGCATCATGGGGCGCTCCAAACTGTTGCAACGAAGATTCGACGAAATCAACGCCCATATCTCAGAAAAATATTCGCAAGTCGCTGATGAAATGAAAGATGAGCTGCAAAAGCTCAAGACAGAAATCAGCGCTATTAATAACGAAGCGGAAATATTTTATGACCTGTTCAAATCTTTGACGGGTAAATTTTATATGCTTGATTCCAGATTGGAAAGCAGGATTAATTTATCCCAGTTATTGTCCGATGAAATGCGCTTTTTCTTTTTCTATCTGGATTTTAAACATGAAATAAAAAAGACGGTAAAACTGAATTATGACGTTCCCTCTTTTAAGGGAAACAGCGCGGAATTGTCTCTTGCCTTCTGGAAACTGATTCGCTTTGCCATGTTCCGGTCTCAGGCCAGCATCATAAAGGAATTTTATCTCGAGACGCAGTATGACCAAAAATACGTCAGCGTTTCTATTCGTGATTCTGGCGGTGTTATACCGGTAACGGATATTGAGAGAGTATTAAAGCAGCTTAACGACGGCGGGCGGCAAATATTGACATCTGTTATTGACCGCGGGGTTATCTACGCTTTTTTGATGCTTAAAAAATATCAAGCTAAAGTCAATATAATATCCGAAGAAGGGTTCAGCACTTTTTCGATAAGTATTCCCTATTCGTCGGTTAAAAAAAACCGCCTAGATGTAATAATCATAACAGGCTAATCAAGGCGGTAATCGGACATCCATTGACGCAGACTTTCTAGGGCTCTTTTTGCGTAGAGTCCTTTCTTATCTTTTTTTCGGATTTTTTTTTCCAAGGGGGGTAGCAAGCCATAATTTATGTTCATGGGCTGGAAAGAGTTTAGAGGAGGCGATGTTATATAGTTGATAAGCGCGCCGAGGCAACTGGCGGCTGGCGGCGGTCTTAATTCTTTTTCTTCCAGGATAAAAGCGGCATTTAGGCCGGCCAGTAATCCCATAGCGGCCGATTCAACATATCCTTCCACGCCGGTGATTTGACCCGCAAATAAAACATTCGGTTTGATATTTAGCTGCAGTGATTTTCGCAGGTGCGCCGGAGCATTGATGTAAGTATTGCGATGAATGCTGCCATAGCGCGCGAATCGCGCCTCTTCCAATCCCGGTATAAGACGAAATATTCTTCTTTGTTCCGGCCATGTTAGTTTTGTCTGAAATCCCACCATGTTAAAAAGGGTGCCGAAGGAATTTTCGCGTCGCAATTGCACGACAGCGTATGGCGGCTTTCCTGTTTTTGGATGAAACAAGCCCACTGGTTTCAGGGGGCCGAAAGCCATAGTTTTTTCCCCGCGCGTGGCCAGTGTTTCAATCGGCAGGCAACCTTCAAAGTGACGCACTTCCTCAAACGGTTTTGGCGGCACTTTTTCCCCTGCCAGAAGTTGTTCGCGGAAAATATTATATTCTTCTTCGGAAAGGGGAAGGTTGAGGTAATCCGGCGTGCTTTTGTTGTAACGGGAAGCCCAGAAAGCTTTCTCCATCTTGATGGAATCAGTCTCAATGATAGGAGCGATCGCGTCATAGAAGTACAGATATGATGTTCCCAAAAGCTCAGTAATCGATACGGCTAAGGAATCGGAAGTAAGTGGGCCAGTGGCAATAATAGTCAGGCAGTCTTCGGGAATTTCCGCGCATTCTTTTCTGATTAAAGTAAAATTATCTTGAGCGTGAAGCAGTTTATCCACTTTTTGGGAGAATAGCAGGCGGTCCACGGCCAGGGCAGTGCCGGCGTCAACCTTGGCCGCTTGCGCGGCAGCCAGAATCAGGGAATGAAGACAGCGCATCTCTTCTTTTAAAAGGCCGGGCGCGCTTTCAGGGCTGTTTGATTTCAATGAATTGCTGCAGACCAGCTCCGCCAAAAATTCTGTTTTGTGCGCGGGAGTGAATTTTTGCGGCCTCATTTCATGCAGGCAGACGCGGTGACCTCGGCGCAGCAATTGCCAGGCCGCTTCGCAACCGGCCAGGCCGCCGCCGATGATGATTACGGGTTTTTTTTCAGCCATGGGCGATGGAATTATAATTGCTGGAAATTATTGGTTATCCAGTGTTTCTTTGTAACCGCATTCCTTATTGGGACAAAGTTTTTGCGCGCCTTTGCTTTTGGTATATTTTTCCACAAGAAAAGGAGAGCCGCAGTTGGGGCATGCTTCCATAAGCGGTTTGTCCCAGCTGGCAAAAGTACATTTCGGATAATTCGTGCAGCCGTAAAAAACCTTTCCTTTTTTTGTTCTCTTTTCCGTTATTGAACCGGGGCAATCTTTCTCCGGGCATTTAAGACCAAGCGAAACAGCCATGGTGCTTTTGCATTCCGGATAAGCCTCGCAGCCCAAAAATCTTCCGAAGCGGCCATACTTATAGACCATGCGCTTGCCGCACTTTTCGCAGATTTGGTCCGAATATTCGGTTTCTTCCTTGGCCAGTTCACCGTTCTCATCGCGTTTGATATTCATGGTGTTTTTGCATTCAGGATAGTTGGAGCAGGCGACGAATTTCCCGTTGCGCCCCCATTTGATAATCATGGGCGAGCCGCATTTTTCACAAACCAGATCGGTGGGAGTTTCCTCACGTTTGATATTTCTCATTTCGCTTTTGGCTTTATTTAACTCTTCCGCGAAAGGATGATAAAAATCATTGAGCGTTTCCACGCGTTTGGTTTTCCCTTCTTCAATCATATCCAGCTTGTTTTCCATATCCGCGGTAAAGGCCACGTCCAGAATCGTCGGGAAGCTCTTTACCAGCAGCTCGGTGACAATTATTCCCAGCTCGGTGGGGTAAAATTTTCCTTTATCCAGGCGCACGTATTCTCTGTCCTGAATAGTGGAAAGAATATTCGCGTAGGTACTGGGGCGGCCGATGCCTTTTTCTTCCAGTTCGCGCACCAACGATGCCTCGGAAAAACGCGGCGGAGGTTGCGTGAATTTCTGCTGTGTTTCCATATTAATTAGCTTTAAAGCTTCGCCTTCTTTGAGTTCCGGCAGAAGCTTGCCGAAATCGCCGTTTTCTTCTTTTTCGTCCTTTTCGTCTTTTCCTTCGGTATAAACGATGGTGAACCCGGCGAATTTAAGCACCTGTCCCTGAGCGCGGAAGATGCAGTCGGCTCCGGCGATATCAATAGTGGTTTGATCGAAAATGGCCGGGTTCATTTGGCTGGCGACAAATCTGTTCCAGATTAACTGATAGAGCTTGAATTCGTCTTTTGACAGATAATCTTTGATGTCCTGCGGCCGGTGAGCCATGCTCGAGGGGCGGATTGCTTCGTGCGCATCCTGCGTTTTTTGCGAATTTTTATAAGTATAGGGATCGGAAGGAAGATAGTCCCTCGAATAGTTATCCTTTATATGCTGACGCACTTCATTCAGGGCTTCATCGGCAATGCGATAAGAATCCGTTCTCATATACGTTATCAATCCCACGGGACCTTCGTCACCAAGCTCGATGCCTTCGTAAAGTTTTTGCGCCACGCTCATCGTCTTCTTTGCCGAAAAGCGCAGCCAGCGCGATGCTTCCTGCTGCAGCTTGCTTGTGGTAAAAGGAGGGGGCGCAAAACGTTTCAGCTCCTTCTTTTCCAGGGTTTCGACGAGGAAAGTGGAATTTTTCAGCTTCTCGGCGAGCTGCGTTGCTTGTTGCCCGTTGATAACCCTCGCTTTTTTGCCTTCGATTCTTATCAGTTTCGCTTCGAAAGGCGGGGGATTGCTTCCCTCAAACTGCGCGATTAAGTTCCAGTATTCTTCAGGAACAAACTTGCTTATTTCCTCTTCTTTCTCGCAGATAAGTCGCACCGCCACGGACTGGACGCGTCCCGCGCTCAATCCTCTTTTTACTTTATCCCAAAGGATGGGGCTTATCTGATAGCCAACAAGGCGATCAAGAATGCGGCGTGTCTGCTGCGCTTCGTATTTGTTGAAATCCAACTCCAGCGGTTTTTCCATGGCTTCCAGAACTGTTCTCTTGGTAAGATCGTTGAACAGGACGCGATAGATATTTTTATTTTTGGCGTCAACCACTTCGGCGATGTGCCACGCGATCGCTTCTCCTTCACGGTCCGGGTCGGGAGCAAGATAGATATTTTCAGCTTTTTTGGCGGCTTTTTTCAGTTCATCGATTGTTTTTTTCTTTGCCTCAATCACATTGTATGTTGGTTCAAAATTTTTTTCCAGATCGATTCCCAGCTTGCTTTTGGGCAGATCTTTTATATGTCCCATGGAAGCAACCACATTGTAGCCGGTGCCAAGAAATTTTTTTATGGTTTTAACTTTCGTGGGAGATTCTACCACGATTAATGAATTTGCCATTTCCTCTCCTTTGTATATTGCCGCTCCCTATAAACGACACGTCCTAATTTGTAAAGATAAATTATTTAATCAGCGAAAAATACTTTCCCGGATGTTGTGCCACCATGCCTTTTAACTCCAGTGAGAAAAGCGCGCTGAGAACATCAGCCGGTGGTAATTTTGACTGTGCGATAAGTTCATCGGCATGAATCCTTTCATCAGAAATAAAAACGATTATTTGTTTTTCCTGTGGAGTCAGTTCAATATCCTGATGATGCTTGTTTGTGGTGGTTATGGTCTCGGGTTGAGGTGCGGCAGGGAGCTGTCTTCTTTTTTCAAGCTGCGGGATTATTTCTTCCAGGATATCGTCCACGTTTTCGATTAATTTTGCGCCTTCTTTAATCAGTTTGTTTGTCCCGCGTGAAGATGCCGCGTCAATGCTGCCGGGCACGGCAAAAACTTCTCTGCCCTGTTCCAGAGCGAGCCTTGCGGTAATCAACGAACCGCTTTTTTCGCCCGCTTCCACAACCACGACGCCGTAGGACATGCCGCTGATAATTCTGTTGCGGGCGGGGAAATTGTTTGCCAGCGGCGGCGTGCCCGGCGGGAATTCCGAAATAACCGCGCCGTTTTCGATTATTTGTTTAAATAAGCTTTTATTTTCCGGCGGATAAACTATGTCCAGCCCGCTGCCCAATACGGCAATGGTGCGGCCGCGCGCCGCCAGCGCGCCGCGATGCGCCGCGGAATCCACGCCGCGGGCCATGCCGCTAACAATTGTGATGCCTTTTTGCGCGAGGGCGCGGCTCATTCTTTCGGTTGTGTATTTCCCATAAGTACTGGCAATGCGGGAACCGACGACAGCCAGATTAATATCGTCTTCATGGAGGTCTCCCAGCGCGTATAAAAACGCCGGGCGGTCGTCAGCGGCAAGAAGATTGGCCGGGTATTTATTATCCAGAAAAGTTATTATTTGAATATTGTCTTTATTGATTTTTTCGAAAGTCCGTTTTATTTCATCCCATGCCTTATAGCCGGGGATGCGTAATGCAATTTTTTTGCTGATGCCTGATGCCTGCGAAATTTCTTCGCCTGAGGCGCGAAAAACGGCGGCAGCGGAGCCGAATTTTTCTACCAGTGAGCAAATTGACACATTGCCGATTCCGGGGATGGACTTCAAAGCCAGCCAGTAAATTAAATTTTCATCAGCCATAGCCAATTATTTATGTGATCGTGTTCATGCGCATTCAATTTTTTAATCATCATCAGGGCGGTTTGGGAAAAACGTGCGGAAAATACATTCAGATTGCGGCAGATGTCAAGCGTTTTCCGTACGGTGATTATTTAAAATCAATAATAACAGGTAGATAAAAATCGCAGACGAGAAAAGAAGACGAAAAATAAATCGAGCTATTTGTCTTCAGCGACGCAAAATGGGTTGCTAAAATTCGGTCTTTGGGCTAGAAGACATTCTGTCATTTTGGAGAGCCTGTATGTTGTACATGAAAAAGAAATTTCTATGGGTCTTTTTGTCCTTAATCATCAGTCAATTTTTCAACACGGTAGGCAGTGCGACGGAAGTTATGCTTCCCGTTTTGTCTGTATCGCCGCGGGAAGTTAATCTGGGGACAATAATCCCCGGCGAGGCGGGAGCGGGTCTCTTTACGCTGAGAAACATGGGCACCGGTTCTCTGGAATGGTCGGTAAAATGTCCGGAGGGCTGGCAGGTTACATCCGGAACCGAGCTCTTAGCAGTAATGTTGAAGAAGAGCGATTACCTGAGGGTGGAGGTTCGCCTATTTACCGATGAGGAACAATCAGCGCTCGGCGGCAGGGCGGATGGCTATCATTTTGCGGAAATGAAGCTGGAAGGCGAAAGCCAGTCTTTTACAGTGCGTAAAAAACTGGGCGAGGGCATGCATAAAGAAGCAATCAGAATAAATTCCGCGGGTGGAGACCGCACAATTTTT
>JBBIHZ010000075.1:6532-8406 GCA_037446735.1 Deltaproteobacteria bacterium | reverse complement strand
AATTTCCTGCTTGTCCGGAGAAGCAACTTCGGCTTTTTCTAGGTTGGCGGCGTATGCGCATTTTTCACAGAAAACCATCGCGTCCTCGCCCGATTCCGCCATAACCAGAAATTCGTGCGAATACTTTCCGCCGATGCTGCCCGAATCCGCCTCCACCGGACGAAAACGCAGACCGCAGCGCCTAAAAATACTGTTGTAAGCGGCAAACATCTTTTCGTAACTTTTTTCCGCGCCAGCCTCATCCGCGTCAAAACTATAGGCGTCTTTCATTCCGAATTCACGACAGCGCATCACGCCAAAACGCGGGCGCACCTCATCGCGGAATTTTGTCTGAATCTGATAAAGATTGCGCGGCAGCTGCCGGTAAGTTTTCACATCATTGCGCACTAAATCAGTGATAATTTCTTCATGCGTGGGTCCCAGGCAATATTCCCGTTCGTGCCGGTCCTTGAACCTCAACAGTTCTTTCCCGTAATGAACCCAGCGGCCGGACTCCTGCCAAAGCTCGGACGGCTGCACCATGGGCAGATAAACCTCCTGCGCGCCGGCCCTATTCATTTCTTCCCGCACAATCTGTTCCACTTTGCGAATAACGCGATAACCGAGAGGCAAATAGGAATAAATGCCGCTGGTCAGTTTTCTGATCATTCCCGCCCGGATCATTAACTGGTGGCTGATGACTTCCGCGTCCGAAGGATTTTCCCTCACCGTGGGCAGGTGCATCTGTGAATAACGCATCAATCCTCCTTTTTCTCCTCAAGCATCGTCTTTATTTCCGCCAGCAAAACCGGCACAAAATCCTGTTCCCTGACTTTTCTTACGACTTTTCCTTTTTTAAAAAGCATCCCCGATCCCTTTCCCCCGGCGATCCCGATATCCGCGTCCGCCGCCTCGCCCGGCCCGTTGACCACGCAGCCCATAAGCGCCACTTTAAAGAAGTCTCTGACACCGTAAAGCTCTTTTTGAATTTTCTCGGTCAAGGCCAAAAGATCAATCTCGCAACGACCGCAGGTCGGACACGAAATAATTTCCGGCCCGATCATCCTGATTTTCAGCGACCGCAAAATGGCGTAAGCGATGGGAATCTCCCAAAGCGGGCTGCCCGTCACGGAAACACGGATAGTATCGCCAATTCCTTCATAAAGCAACGTACCGATGCCCAGCGCTGATTTCACCGCCGCGTCCACCAGCGTGCCCGCTTCCGTAACGCCCAGATGCAGCGGGTAATCCGTGCGCGCCGCAATCCGCCGATACGCTTCAATCATCGTCGGCACGTCTGACGATTTCAGCGACAACTTAAGTGCGTCAAACCCTTCCTCCGCGAAAACGGCAATATTGCGCAAAGCGCTCTCAACCAGGGCTTCCGCCGTCGGACCGCCGTATTTTTCGGCAACGTCTTTCTGCAGCGAGCCGGAATTCACACCCAGGCGTATAACTGTCTTACGTGCTTTTGCCGCCTTAATGATCGCGCGGATTTCCGGCACGGAAATATTGCCGGGGTTTATTCTGATGCCGTCCGCGCCGTTTTTTATCGCCTGCAGCGCCAGGCGATGATCAAAATGAACATCCGCGACCAGAGGAATGCTTATCTTTTTTTTTATATCCCCCAGCGCATCTGCGGCGGCGGCATCCGGCACAGCCACACGGATAATTTCACAACCGGCCTGGCAAAGCTCGTTTATTTGCGCAATCGTCGCCTCCACGTTTCGCGTATCTGTATTGGTCATTGACTGCACGGCGATAGGCGCCCCACCGCCAATTATCAGGCCGCCTAAGTTAATTTTTTTAGTGCTTCTTCTTTTAACCGGGGATGAATATTCCACAAGTTAGCGCTTTCTCACGATTTTTTACCGTGGATTTTATAACATGCCGTT
>JBBIHZ010000075.1:0-6522 GCA_037446735.1 Deltaproteobacteria bacterium | reverse complement strand
AATCTTCGGCAACGTATAATTTATAATGAATAAATACCGGCAATGATAAAGCAAGTCTGGAGAGAGAATATAATTTAGGTTTTATTTGCCCAGCCAGCAGTGCAGGCACAACTCATCGGCAGGCAGACCAATGGCGGCAATCATATCTTCTATGGTCATATATTTAAGCGTCGTCACGCCCAGATCGCCGCGTATCCAATCAACCATTTTGGCGTATTTAGCCGACGCAGGATCCAGATACTCGGTAAGATGTTTTATTTCTTTTCCTTCCAGCGCGCGTATCGCCTTATGGCTGGCCAACTCGGCCGTCGTGCGGGTGGACGAAGAATACAGGCAAGGAAACATTAAGGGAGGACAGGCGGGACGAATATGTATCTCCTTCGCGCCGTTTTCCCACAATTTCTTGATGGTATAATTTTTCAACTGCGTGCCGCGCACGATGGAATCGTCACAGATAATCATGCGGTTCCCCTTGATCACGTCACGCACGGCAATGAGTTTCATCGTGGCCACCAAATCTCTTATCTCCTGCGCCGGCGGCGTGTAACTGCGGCCGTAACCGGGCGTGTATTTCACCAGCGGCCGGCGATAGGGGATGCCTGATTCCATCGCGTAGCCTATCGCGTGGCCGACGCCGGAATCGGGGACGCCGGAGACAAAATCAGCCTGCACATTATCGCGCCGCGCCAGATACCGGCCGCATCTTTCCCGCGCGCTTTCCACGGCGACACCTTCATATATAGATGTCGGCGAGCCGGTATAAATCCACAAAAACGAGCATATCTTCTTTTCCCCGCCCGCCGGCTTCATCTGCTTAATGCCGTCAGGCGTCAAAAGAGCTATCTCGCCGGGTCCTAAAAAACGTTCCAGTTCATAACCAAGATTCTCAAAGGAACTTGCCTCCGTGGCCACCACGTACGATTTATTATTATCTTTGCTTTTCCCGAGCGCCAGCGGAAACCTGCCTACTTTATCCCGGGCAGCATAAATGCCATCCGGGGTCAAAACCAGCGCGCAAATAGAACCTTCAATAACAGCGCGCATGGAGGCAATCCCCTCAACGATATTATCGCCGCGGTTAATCAGATAAGCGGCTATTTCCGCGTTATTAACAGTACCGCCGGACGACTCGCCGAAAGACGCTCCGTCATTGAGCAACTCGTTTACCAGTTTGTCCTTATTGGTGATGAGACCGGATACCGCAACGGCGTAAACGCCGAATTTGGAACGGAAGATCAGGGGCTGCGGGGTTTCATCATCAATTGCGCCGATGCCGAAAACACCCTGCATTTTTTTATAATCATCGACAAAACGCGATTTGAACTGTGCCTGCGATATGCTGTGGATGGCTTTCTGGAAACCCTGCGTTCCCCATACCGCCATGCCGCCGTTTTCCGTGCCCAGATGAGAATGATAATCCGTGCCGTAAAAAAGCGCGTGTACGCAATCCGTTGTCGATACTACCCCGAAAAGACCGCCCATGATTCTTAATGCCTCAGATCAGTTTATGCGCCGCGTTTTTGATGCGCTTCAGTCCTTCTTCTATGTTTTTCAGGGAAGTAGCGTAGGACAAACGGATATGATTATCGCTGCCGAAAGCCGCGCCGGGCACCGCCGCGACATTGGCTTCATCCAGCAGATAATCGATTAATTCAGCCGAATTGCTTATTTTTTTCCCCTGAAATGACCTGCCATACAAGCCGGAGACATCCGGAAAAACGTAAAAGGCACCTTCGGGGCAGAAACATTTTATGCCTTCAATATCGTTTAAGGCTTGCACAATGAAATCTCTTCGCTTGCGGAATTCGGCAACCATCTGCGGTATCTTGCCCTGATCACCGGCGATCGCCTCCAGCGCCGCTTTCTGGGAAATGGATGTCGGATTGGAAGTGTTCTGGCTCTGAATTTTATTTACCGCCCCGACGATTTCTTCCGGCCCCGCCGCGTAACCGATGCGCCAGCCGGTCATGGCGTATGTTTTGGAAACACCGTTTACGACGATTGTTTTGTCCTTCATTTTCGGTTCGACCGAAGCCATGTTGGCAAAGGGGAAATCAGCGTAAAATATTTTTTCGTAAATATCATCGGTGATGGCCAGAATATCTTTATCCAATAATACCGCGGCCAGCGCTTTGAGCTCTTCCGGAGAATAAGCAACACCAGTTGGGTTGGACGGGCTGTTGATAATTATCGCGCGGGTTTTTTTTGTTATCGCCCCTGCTAACTGCTGCGGCTTTATTTTGAAACCCTGATCCTGTGACGCATGGACATAAACCGGCGTTGCCCCGGCCAGGACAACAATGTCCGGATAAGACACCCAGTAAGGAGCGGGGATTATCACTTCATCACCCTCCTCAAAGAGAGCCTGCGCTAAATTGTACAAAGTATGTTTCGCGCCGCAGGAAACAACAATCTGCGAACGCTTATATTCAAGGCCGTTATCCATCTTCAGCTTGGCTGCTACCGCGTCCTTTAATTCATCCGTACCGCTTACCGGCGTATACTTGGTAAAACCCGCCTCGATGGCTTTAATCGCCGCCTGCTTGATATTGTCCGGCGTGTCAAAATCCGGCTCTCCCGCGCCAAAACCGATGACATCCCTGCCCTGCGCGCGCAGGGCGTTGGTTTTGGCGGTAATGGCTAAAGTCTCCGATGGCTTTATTTTGGCAATTCTCGCCGCTAATTTCACAAACTACCTCATTTATTCATTGTTTTCCTTGGGTTGTACATTATACTTTGCCAGGAGTTTCTGATAGACATTCTCCGGCACCAGCGCTTTAACCGTTCCTCCCAGACTGACCACTTCCTTGATCAGTTTGGAACTTGTATAAAACCACTTAAAGCCGCTCATGAGGAATACGGTTTCAATTTCCCTGGTCTGACGGCGGTTCATCAGCGCCATCTGAAACTCATATTCAAAATCGGAAAGGGCGCGCATGCCGCGCAAAATGATGCTGGCTTTCGACACCTTCAGGTAATCAACAAGCAAACCGGCGTGTGAATCCACTCTCACACCCTGAATGTCCTTCAGCGCTTCCCTGATCATCTGCATCCTTTCTTCCACGGTAAAGAGCGCCGATTTGTCTGGGTTATAGGCGACCAGGACGACAATTTCATCAAATATCCTGCTGCCTCTTTTGATAATATCCACGTGTCCGTTCGTTATGGGATCAAATGTTCCCGGATATACCGCCACCTTGGGAAATTTATCCTGATTCATTTCCGTTCTCCTGAAAAAAAGTCAAAGCGTTTTCACCGTATATCTTTTGCTTTATCCGAAATAAAACTTCGTTATACTTTTCCTTGATAACTTCCTTCACTGAATGCTGCACAACTATCTCGCCTTCTTCAGCCATGACTCTGTGTACGCTTAAGTTATTTAGTATAACATCGACCATATTTTTATTATACGGCGGATCGGCAAAGATTATATCCGCGCGGTATTTTTTTTTCGCCAGATCTTTCAGCGCTCTTTCCGCCTCAGCGCAAACTACCTTGCATCTTTCTTCCAGCGACAGAAGCTTTATATTCTTTGCCGCTGCAGCCGCCAACTTTTTGTTTTTCTCAATCAGCAATACATCGTCTGCGCCGCGGCTTGCCGCCTCTATTCCGACCGAGCCTGATCCGGCAAAAAGATCCAAAAATCTTTTGCCTTGCAATGAACCAAGCAGATTAAAAAGAGCTTCTCTTAAAAAATCAGACGTCGGCCTCTCCTTGCTGCCGGCGGGAAAAGAAAAAGTCCTTCCTCTAAAATCGCCCCCTGTGATGCGCATTTTTTCAGACTCGCCGAATCACCTGATTTATTTCTTCATCCTCCGCTATTTCGCTTTTCTCTCCTTTGCCTTCTGGCGTGTTTGCTTGCCAAATTTGAACATCCACCAAATAGGCCCGGAAAGCGCGTATCCCACCATGGCGACAAAAACCGAAATCTGCGGAGGTATCGCCGCCAGAATTATCAGGGCGAGAACCAGAGAAAAAAACGTCATAAAGGGCTTGCGGGTAAAAAGCTGCAAATCCTTGAAGCTGTAGTATTTTATATTGCTGACCATTAAAATGGAAAGAACAGGGACAAAAAACAGCATGGAAGGATCATGGAATTTTCCTTCGACTCCGGCATAGTCAAAAAACAAAACGGTCGTCGCCACCACGGCGGCGGCGGAAGGAATAGGCAGGCCATTGAATACCCTGCTTTCGACCACGCCGATCTGGATATTATAGCGCGCCAGGCGCAGCGCACCGCACAGAACAAACAGAAAAGCGGCAATCCATCCCCAGCGTCCGTAAAAAGACAATGCCCAGTTATAGGCAAGAAAAGCCGGCGCCACGCCGAAGGCAATGACATCGGAAAGTGAATCATATTCCGCGCCGAATTTGCTTGTGGTATTCGTGACGCGGGCAATGCGCCCGTCCAAGCCGTCAAAAACAGCGGCAACCAGCACCGCGATGGCCGCAATAACAAAATTTTCTCTCAGGGAAGCGATAATCGAAAAAAAACCGCTGAAGAGACTTGCCGTGGTTATCAGGTTGGGCAGAACATAAATCCCCTTTTTGATGCGGATTTTTTTTGGCGAGGATTCTTTTTTCATGCTAAGTATCCCAATGCAGTATGCCCCGCTTTAACTTTATCGTTCAACTTCACCTTAATTACCGCATCCGGAGGCAGATAAACATCCACCCGGGAACCAAAACAGATTATGCCGAAACGCTCTCCTTTTTTAAGGCTCATCCCGACATTAACCCAGCAAACTATACGACGCGCGATCAGGCCGGCGATCTGCACAAACCAAATGCGCCTTCCGTCATCCGTGATGAGCATGATCTCGTTGCGTTCGTTATCTTCGGATGCTTTATCCAGATTGGCCGAAAAAAATTTCCCCTCGTGATAATTGATCGCTTCAATCCTTCCGTCATAAGGGGAACGGTTCACATGAACATTGAAAACGTTCATAAAAATACTTATTTTCTTAAAACTGCCGGAAATATTACCGTTTACTTCCACGTTTTCTATTTTTATAATTTTGCCGTCCGCGGGAGAAATAACAACCTTATCTTCTTGATCAAAAAATCTCTCCGGGTTGCGGAAAAAACTGATAATAAAAACTGTAAACAAAGCGGACAGTATCGTCAGCCAGGCAATCCCCAAAAAGGCCAGAAGCGCCGTAACGATGAGACAAAAAACAATGAAAGGATAACCTTCCTGGGCAATCATGCCGTCATGTTTCATGCTGTTTTCTTTTAAGTCTTTCCTAAAAAAATCGAGTTTTTTTGATATATTAATTGATGGCGCTTGTCAATAAATCTTTAAAGTTTACCTAGCGCTGATCTGAAATAATCAGAGGTTTTTGCCTGCGAAAATATCCCTTATCCGCGAGTTTACATATCAATTATGATATAAATTTAATCGCCTTGACGCGTGACCGTACATATACTTGCGTCCGCAGATCAACAAGTGTAATTTCTGTATATAGAAATTTTTCATATAAAAATCCTATGTGGAAAAAAACAGTCTCCGCTGAAAACCCAAGATACAGAAACGTATAAAACGGCTAGAAACATCGTCAATAATGTTTTACAAAACAACTGGCTCTTCCTTTTCCAACCTTAAACAATAAGCAATTCCGATTACTTAAGAACGCGGCTATAGCCGCTTTGCGGCGACTTCGTTGACTCTTGGCGGCTTCATCTATATAATAACACGCAAACTATGAATCTTTTCAGTTTTTCGCCCATAAAGAAAGCCAATTTGTCCCTCACTTGGGGAATATCCGTCAGCGTTCTTTTTCTCATTTTGCTGGTGATACGCCTCAATTTATTTGTCGGAACCAAAGAAGCAAACACCATAACTTCTCAGCATATAAAAGCACAGCGCCCGGCGGAAAGCTGGATGAATATTTATCAGGATGGGAAAAAAATCGGCTTTGTGCACCGGCAACTCCTGATTCTCGAAACAGGCAATTATGAAACGCAGGAAAAAGTTACCATGCAGATAAAGACGCTGGGAACGACACAGTTGCTCCATCTGGCCATGGAAACAGTGCTAAATCCCGACATGAGTTTCTCTTCCTTTTCTTTTGACTTAAGCTCAAGTCTGTTCCGTTTCAGCGCGCGCGGTTACGTATCCCGTGATAAACTGATTTTGCGCACCGGCATTCCCGCCGCTATGCAAAGAAGCGAAATACCGCTTAAGGATATCCCCTATATCAGCGGCAATATTTATGAGGCGGCTTTTACCGCGGGATTGGAAACGGGCGCTTATCGAGAATTCACCATTTTTGATCCGTCCACCGCGGGCGTCCGCAAAATTAAAGCGACGCGCGAGAAAGATGAAGTGATTCCCATAATGGGCAGGCGCGTAATGACGCAAAAATTCTGCGCCGATTTTATGGGGGCGAAAAACTGCGCCTGGCTGAGCAAAGAAGGTGAAGTTTTAAAAGAAACCGGCCTTTTGGGTTTATCCATGGAAAAAGTAAGCGCACAGACGGCAACCGCGGGGATTGCCGCTGATACGACTGCTGATTTCGC
>JBBIHZ010000074.1:0-8459 GCA_037446735.1 Deltaproteobacteria bacterium | reverse complement strand
GTTTCGCTTAATCTGCTCTTGGGCTACACAGGCCTTTTGAGTTTCGGGCACGCGATGTATTTCGGCGCGGGTGGCTACGGCACGGCGCTGGCCCTGAAGTATATCGCGAACCTGCCGCTTTTGCCGGCGCTGACCATCGGGATTCTCTCCGCGATTTTGCTGGCGCTGATTGTCTGCCCGCTGGTGGTGCGGGTGGGCGGCACGGCTTTCGCCATGATGCACATGGCCTTTGCCCAGCTTCTGTATGTCATCGCGCTCAAGACAAGATTTATTACGGGCGGTGAAGACGGCCTGGCGAACTTCCGCATTCCGCCTTTCAGCATTCCCGGCGTCGTGTCGTTTCCCCTGGAAGGCGCTCCGGCCAATTTCTATTATTTTGCCATTATTGTTTTAGGGGCAAGCCTTTGGCTGATGTGGTTTTTTACCAAAACTCCTTTCGGTCAAATTCAGGTAGGCATTCGCGACAACGCCAAGCGAATTGACTATCTTGGCTTTAAAGTGACCCATGCCAAGGCCGTGGTATATGTTGTTTCCGCGGCTTTTGCCGGTGTGGCCGGTTCCGTTTACGCGATGTTCCAGAATGTCGTCGCGCCGGACGGCTATCTGGGGCTTTTGGTCTCGTTCACGCCGATTATCAACACAATGCTGGGCGGCATCGCCAGCTTCTTCGGCCCGGTATGGGGTACGGCCATTTACGCGCTGATTGAGGAAATTGTTTTCCGGTTTACCGATCGGGTGGAACTGGTAATCGGGATTATTTTTGTTCTGGTAATCATGTACGCGCCGCTGGGGTTTTCCGGGTTGGTGCTGAAGCTCAAATTCAAATGGCTGATGTTTAAAAATAAAAGAATGAGGCAGGCCGCATGAATAATATTCTGGAGACAAATGGGCTTTATCACGATTTTAACGGTTTGCAGGTTCTGTTCGATGTCAACCTGCAGATAAGGGAAGGCGAGCGCCACGCCGTTATCGGGCCCAATGGCGCGGGCAAGACCACTCTTTTCAATGTCATCACCGGAACCTATAAGCCAAGCAAAGGGAAAGTGTTTTTTAAAGGCGGTGATGTAACCGGTAAGTCGCCATGTGATCTGTGCCGTATGGGCATCGGCCGCTCCTTTCAGATTACCACCACTTTCAGCCGGCTGACCACTTTTCAGAATATCCGCCTGGGAATTTTATCAAAAAAAGGCGTGCGGTTTAATTTTTTCACCAATGTGGACAAAATGGAGGATATTACCAGGGAAACAGACGAACTTTTGCGGCGCATCAACCTGATAGGGGAGCGTAATTTTCCGGTCAGCGCCCTGTCCTACGGCAAACACCGTGCGCTGGAAATCAGCCTGGCGATGGCGACCGATCCTGATTTGGTTCTTCTGGATGAATTCGCCGCGGGCATGTCGCGCGATGAAACACACAACGCCGTCGAGCTGATCAGAAAAATGACTCAGGGGAAAACGGTGGTGCTCATCGAACATGACATGGATGTGGTTTTTTCGCTGGCGGACCGCATCACCGTTTTGCACCGCGGGCAGATACTCGCGGTGGGAACGCCGCAGGAAATCCGTCAGAATCAGGAAGTAAAGGACGCCTACCTGGGCGATCTGGAAGTGAGCGCCGTCTGCTGACAGTTGCATATTTTGATTAGGAGATATTTATAATGTTGCTGGAAGTAAAAGATTTAAACACCTTCTACGGCATCAGCCACGTTTTACAGGGGATATCGCTCAATATTGCCGAAGGGGAGATGGTGGCCCTCTTGGGCCGCAACGGCATGGGAAAAAGCACCACGCTGAAAAGCATTATGGGGCTGGTAAGCCCGCAATCTGGCGCGGTTGTTTTTGCGGGCAATGATATCACCGGCTACCCGCCTTACAAGGCGGCACGCGCGGGCATCGGATATGTTCCGGAAGAAAGAAGAATATTCCCTGAGCTTTCCGTGATGGATAATCTTTTCCTGGGAATCAAGGGCGGCAGGATAGCCGATGGTAATGATCCGGATGGCTGGACTTATGAAAGAATCTTCAGGCATTTTCCGATGCTGAAGGAAAGGGCGAACCAAAAGGGGAAATTTCTCTCCGGCGGCGAGCAGCAGATGCTGACCATCGGCCGCTCGCTCATGGGCAACCCCAGGCTTTTACTGGTGGACGAACCCACCGAAGGACTGTCGCCGCTCATGGTGCAGGAAGTGCGCAATGTTCTGGAAGATATAAACAAAGCGGGTGTTTCCATTCTGCTTGTTGAACATAACCTTAAGGTCGCTCTTTCCCTGGCCAGCCGCGTCTATCTGATGGGCAAGGCGCGCATTGGGTTTGCCGGCACGGTGGAAGAGCTCAAATGCGACGACGAAGCGCGGCAAAAATATCTGGAGGTTTGATATTTCCGCCTTATTAATGTAACATATATGCCATATGGATTGGCGATATCTTCTATTATCTAAGCAACACATGATGTCCTGATATTTCAACGGCAATGCCCCGCGATCTTTTTTGCGGGGCATTTTTTTAAGAAAGGAAGATTGAAGGCATGAAAGAGCTGGCAGATAAAATTATGACCGTGCAAGAAGCAATCAGCAGGTTTGTACGTGACGGAGATCAGCTGGTTATCGGCAACTACACGGTGGGAAGCTGCGCCGAACTTGTCTATGAGGTTATCCGACAGGAAAAAAAGGGCTTACGCTCTATTCGCAGTCCGGCATCTTTGATGTCGAAGTGCTGGTGGGCGCCGGTTGCGTGGAAAAACTAGTGACAACCTATGTACTGCGCGCGGGAGGCAAAAAAGGCGGCTCTGCCGTGGAAAGAGCTTTGACCGCGGCAACCCTGCAAATAGAGGATTACACAAATTTCGACTATAACGCGCGCATGGTCGCCGGCATGCACGGCTTCAGCTTTATGCAGGTGCTGGAAGGCGTAATGGCCACCGATCTTTTCCATAAGAGAAGTTTCATGGGTGAAGATAAATTTCGCGTGATAAAATGTCCCTACACGGAAAAGAATATTCTGACCGTTCCCGCGGCGAATCCGGACGTTTGTATCGTGCACGTTCAGAGAGCGGATAAAGACGGCAACGCCCAATACTGGGGAGCCATGGGGAGTGTCGCCGCCGCCGCGCTGGCCAGCAAAAGAATTATTGTTTCGTGCGAGGAAATAGTCGAGCATGACATCATCCAGTCCAGTCCCCATCTGACCATCATTCCCGCCTACCGGGTCGATGCGGTTGTGGAAATTCCTTGGGGCGCGCATCCCACGGAAGTGCTGGGTTATTATAATATCGATCCTTTTATGTATGGTTTGTTTATGATGTCTGACGCCGCCGCCGACGGATTGAAATCGTGGATGGACGAATGGGTTTACGGGTGCGTAAACCGCGCGGCGTATCTTGACCGTTATATCGGCGGGTTCGGAAGTGAAATACTCGACGGCATCAAGGCCAAAGCTTTTTATTCCGCGCCCGCTAATCACGGGTCGGCTTTCACCACCAGATGGGATCGTGAAGGGCGGGAAAGATTTATGGGCCTGACCATGGAAGAACTGGAAAAAACATTTCAGGAAAGGGGAAAACTCTATGAGTAAGCCTTATACGCTGCAGAAGCTTCTGGTCATCGCCGTGGCCAAGGAAATACACGATTACGAAAATGTTATTCTGGGAGTAGGCCTGCCGACCACGGCCGGAGCGCTGGCCAAGGCGCTCTACGCTCCTCACGCCACGCTCATGATGGAATCCGGCATCATTGATTTCAAGCCGCTTTTGCCCCTGAATCACATCGCGGACGCTCATTCCTGCCGCGGTTTTTCTTACGCGACTGATCTGTTTTCCGCCTTCACGATGACTTATCGCGGTTTTGTCGATGTTTGTTTTCTGGGCGTGGGTCAGATTGACAAATACGGCAATGTAAATACAATGGCGATAGGAGATTATTACAAACCGGCAATGAGACTGCCGGGATCGGGCGGCGCGGCGGATTTTATCTCTTACGCAAAGAGGACGGTGCTGACGATGCTTGGGGGTAATTTTGTCAATAAACTGGACTACATGACTTCACCCGGCTATCTGAAAGGTGGCGACAGCCGCGAAAAATCCGGGCTTTTTCCCAAGGGCACCGGGCCCTCCATGCTTCTGACCACCAAAGGCGTCTTTCGCTTTGATGAAAAAAGCAGGGAAATTTACCTTGCCCAGATTCATCCGCGTGTCAGTATCGAGGATATCAAAAAGGAAGTGCCCTGGAACTTAAAGATCGCTCCTGATTTATCGGAAACGCCGCGCCCCACTGATGAAGAAATCGACTTCATCAGAAGCTTCGCTCCGGCGCAGTCTGCGGGCAGAGAGCTGGCACTGGAGCTGACCGTGGCGAATATGATGCGTAAAGCTAAAGTTATTTGAACTAGAGATGAAAGTTGCCTGAAAAAGATTGTTTATGCCGGGCTTTATTTCGTGATAAGTCGCCTGCAAGAACATTATTTGGGAGAGAATAGTTATGAATGATTCCATGCCGGTTGCCATTGTCACCGGATCGTCGCGCGGGCTGGGGGCCGCCACTGTGAAGATGCTCGCCGGGCGTGGGTACAATGTCGTAATCAATTATTCCAAAAGCGAGGAAGAAGCCCGTAAGGTGCGCAAAGATTGCGAAGCTCTGGGCGCAGGCACGCTTTTGTGCCGGGCCGATGTTGCCGAAGATGCTGATTGCCGGCGTATGGTTGATGAGGCCGTGAGCAAATGGGGGCGTATCGACGCGCTGGTGAATAACGCCGCCACGACAAAATTTAATGCACATGGCAATCTGGAGGGGCTTTCCAAGGAAGATTTTTTGCATATCTACGGCATCAATGTTGTTGGTCCTTATCAGATGATCCGTGCTGTCGCGCCGCACATGAAAAAAACGGGCAGGGGCGCGGTGGTCAATATCGCGTCGCTGGCCGGGGTGAAAGCAATCGGCAGTTCCGTGGCCTATTGCGCATCCAAGGCCGCGCTGATCAATATGACGGTGGCGCTGGCGCGTGTTTTGGGGCCGGAGATTCGGGTCAATGCCATTTGCCCCGGTTTTATTCAGGGCGAGTGGCTGAAAGCCGGCATGGGAGAGGAAAAATATCATAAACTCAAAGAGCAGCTTGAGGATAAGCTTCCCCTGCGCAGGACATCCACGCCGGAAATTATTGCGGAAACAATTCGTTATTTCATCGAAGACGCGGTTTTGACAACAGGTGAAACGCTGCTGCTTGATGGCGGGCATCATCTGGTTTAAAAGCCTTGGTTTCACTTCCGGAAGTTTTGTTTGTGTTTGGATTTATTTACAATATTGGGAATTGACAGGCAGGCGCAACTGCCGTATGTTTCGCACTCCGTAAAGCCGTAAGGTTTTTCGGCGATAATCTTTTTGTAAGAAGGGACTGCAATTATGTTAAAAATCTATTTTCTGGAAGCACGCCCGCAATATCTGCTTCTTTCTGTCATCCTGGCTTTTTTGGGAACATGCATCGCTTGGTATGAGAAAGGCGTGATCAATCTGGGCTACGCGCTGCTGGCGGGCTTCGGCCTGGTGCTTACGCATGTCAGCGTCAACACACTCAACGATTATTTTGATTACAAAAGCGGCGTTGATCTTAAAACTGAACCGACTCCCTTCAGCGGCGGCAGCGGCATTCTCAAAGCCGGACTTTTAAAGCCCGCGCAGGTTCTGTGGATGGGAATTATCACATTGCTTCTGGCCGCCCCGATTGGGGTTTATTTTATCGCGGTTCAGGGCTGGCTGCTTCTGCCGCTTCTGATTGTTGCCGCTTTGTGCGTCGTTCTCTACACGCCGGTAATCCTGAAACGTCCCTGGCCGGAATGGTCGGCGGGTTTGGGTCTGGGTATATTGCCCGTTTTAGGATCTTATTTCGCCCAGACAGGGACTTATTCCTGGCTGGCTTTTCTGGGCTCGGTGCCTTCTTTTATCCTGGTGCACAATCTGTTGCTCCTCAATGAGTTTCCCGATGTCGAAGCCGATAAAAGTGCCGGCAGAAAAACTCTACCAATCACCATGGGGAAGGAAAAAACAGCGAAATTTTACTCGCTGATGACAATTTTGGTTTATGTATGGATTGGCGGCTGTGTCGCGTTGCGCGTGGCGCCTGGGCGCTCATTGCTTTTCTGACCCTGCCTTTTGCCGTAATGGCGATCCGTGGTTCCTTTGAATATGAGCAAAGAGAAAAAATAATTACGGCGATGAAAAATAACGTGTTGGTTGTGCTCGCCGCGCAGTTTCTCTTTGGTCTGGGCTATCTTCTGGCGGCGGTCTTATAAAGGATAAGGAATTTGCTTGTTGAGTAAGAATAAGGAAATTACCGGCGAAAATCTCTCGCCCATGTTCAGCGGCATCATCAGGAACTATGATCTGATCAATCATGTCTTTACCTGGGGCATGGATATCGGCTGGCGCAGAAGACTCGTCGATGAGTGCCTGAAGTTAAAGCCCGAAAAATTTTTAGACCTGGGCTGCGGCACGGGAGACCTGGCGGTAAATATCGCCCGCCGCGCGCCGGTAAATCTACGGGTCAGCGCCTGTGACTTCAGCCGCCAGATGCTTGACGCCGCCGCGCGAAAAGCGAAAAAAGCCGGAGTGGATGATAAAATATCGTTTATTCATGCCGACGCGGCCAATCTTCCTTTTTCTGATAATTATTTTGATTGCATCGGCATTTCTTTTGCCTTCCGCAATATGCTTTATAAAAATCCGTCAGCAGACAGGCATCTTGCCGAGATTTTGCGCGTGCTGAGGCCCGGCGGAAGTTGTGTTGTCGCCGAAACCAGCCAGCCGCGTCATAAAAGCATCCGCGCGCTGCATCATCTTTATCTGCGTACGTTCGTCTTCGCCATGGGCGTGCTTATTTCCGGCGATAGGGCCGCGTATAAATATCTTGCCGAATCAGCGCTCAATTTTTACACGCCCGATGAATTGAAAAAAATTATTATCGACGCGGGCTTTATGTGTTTTTTCTACCGGCCGCTTTTTTTCAGCGCGGCGGGAATTTACCGGCTCGTCAAATAAGCGGGGCAACTTTTTTCTAGAGGCGAACTTGATAATTGTTACCGGCAATATTCTGGCCAGAAGCGAAACACTGGATGAATTGATCGCCGTGAGCCTGGAACACTCGCGGCGTTCGCGTCTTGAGCCGGGATGCCTTGCGCATGGAGTGCATCAGGATTGTGAAAAACCGCTGCGGCTTGTTTTTTTTGAAGAGTGGTTTGATCATGCGGCGTTGGAAAAACATTTTCAGCTGCCCGCCTCCCGCCTTTTCGCGAAAAAGGCGTTCGCGCTGGCCGCCCAGCCGCCGGAGATGGAAATTTACGAAGCTGCTGCGGTTGATAAAAAAGGGTGAATATCAATGCGCGTTGACAAGATTATTTAAGCTGATTATTTTTCCGTTTTTTGATGCCGTCCTTGACTTAAATATGTCCGGTTATGTATAGATTACATCCAGAGGATACATTTATATATGGATAAAAAATCCGGCAGTTGTGATTTGTCTTCACTCGATCCTTTTTTTAATCCCGCGTCCATCGCTTTAATCGGCGTCTCCAAGGATATCCGCCGCCCCAGCGGCCGGTCTTTAAACGCGCTTCTGAAATGGAATTATCCGGGAAAACTTTATCCGATTAATCCCAACCATACCGAAATCCACGGCTTGCCGTGTTATCCGACCTTGCTTGATGTTCCGGGCGATGTGGATATGGTTATTATCAGCGTCCCCGCGCCGTCGGTCTTGGCGGCGATCGAGCAGTGCGTGGAGAAAAAAGTAAAAGCCGTTGTTCTTTTTACTTCCGGCTTTGCCGAAATCGGCCCGGAAGGGAAAGCGCTGCAGGATGAAATAACCAGCCTCGCGAAAAAAAGCAGTCTGCGCATTCTGGGGCCCAACTGCGTGGGCGTGGTGAACCTGAGCAACGCCGTGATGGCCTCGTTTGCCAACATTGTCGATTTGAAGCCTGTTTACCCGATGACACTGGGTTTTGTCACGCAAAGCGGCGCGTTCGGCACTTTGATTTTCGCGCACGCGGTGGCGGCGGGCGTGGGCTTCAGCTCTTTTGTCAGCGTAGGCAACGAGGCGGACACCGAATTTGCCGATTTTCTTTATTATCTTTTGACCACGGAAAAAACAAAAGTTGTCGGCGGCTATCTCGAAGGCGCGAAAGACGGCGGCAAACTGCGCAAAGCCGCTAAAGAAGCATTAAAGCTGAAAAAACCCATCCTGATTATGAAGGTCGGACGCACCGGCGCGGGCGCGCGCGCGGCATCCTCGCACACCGGATCGCTAGCGGGCGACGATAAAATTTACAACGCGTTTTTCCGGCAGATGGGCATTATCCGCATCGAGACGCTGGCTGAGCTTACTTCGTTTGTGATTGTGCACCGCGGCGGACGGCTTCCGCGGGGCAATAATGTCGGCATTCTTTCCATTTCCGGCGGTGCGGGCGTGCTGATGGCGGAT
>JBBIHZ010000073.1:0-8514 GCA_037446735.1 Deltaproteobacteria bacterium | reverse complement strand
CAGGAGAACAGAGACCGCGTCGGTATTATCTTAGGCACTGCTTTCGGCGCGACGGATGTGACCGTGCAATTTGCCGAAAATCTGCTCGCGCAGGGACCGGCGGCGGTCAATCCCATTCTGGTGCCTAACACGGTTATGAACGCTCCTGCGGGACACGCCTCAATTGAACTGGGGTTTCGCGGCGTGAACACAACGGTCACGCATTACGCGGTTTCCGCGGAAATCGCCCTCGCCTATGCCGTCGCGGAAATTCGCCGCGGCACGGCGGATTTTATCCTGGCCGGAGGAGTGGACATATTATCAAAATTTTATTATGAATCGCTCACTCGTTTTCATGCTCTTTCTCCAGCGGGGGGCGGCAGGGAAGGAAGCAGGCCATTTGACCAGGCGCGCAACGGATTTGTTGCCGGAGAAGGCTGTGGTATATTGTGTCTGGAAAGCATGGAATCAGCACTGCTTCGTGGCGTTGATTTTTATTGTGAAATAAATGGTTTTAACCTTGGGTCATCCATTTGCGGTACTACCCAGTGGCCGCGTGATTCCGCGGGAATCGAAAAATCAGTTAAACGCGCCTTGAAGAATTCGGAAGTTGATGTCGCCGAGATAGACGCTGTTTACGCGGCAGCAAATGGCGGCAGGGATTTGGATGCAGCTGAAGCTAAGGCGTATGAGAATATTTTCGAAGGCGTCCCGAAAAAACCGGCCATAACGGCAATCAAAGGAGCCCTGGGTGAAAGCTTTTCCGGCGGCGGTATGCGCGCCTGCGCGCTAGCTTTGTCCATAAAAGAAAAAGCACTGCCGCCAACACTTGGCCTGGTTAATCCCGAAGTGCCTTTAAAGTACACTGTGAGTAAAAAACAGGAAATAGATATTAGAAATGCTCTGCTATCCGGCGTTTCCTTCGGCGGAACTTACGCCTGCCTAGTTTTTGCCGGACGCGGTGAGCAAGGAGAATAGATTAGTGAACATCGGTGAATGGATAACAAAGAGAGCGATAATTCATCCGAATAAACCCTTTCTTGAAGAGAAAAACAAGAAGCTCACCAACCGTAATTTCAATGAACAGGTAAACAAAACAGCCCATGCGCTTGCCGATTTGGGAATAGCCAAGGGAGACCGCGTGGCCCTTTTGATGTCCAATTGTCCGGAGTTTCTGGAACTATTTTTTGCCTGCGCCAAAACAGGCGCGATTATGGTGCCGCTCAATTTTCGCCTGGCCGTGCCGGAGCTCATTTACATACTGAAAGATTCCGAACCGGAAGTGATGATTTATTCCGCGGAATTTTCGGATAAGGTGCGCGAAATAAAAAAATCGTCGCTTTACATAAAGCAGTATATCGGTCATGGACGTGATTTGATAGAAGGGGATAGAGATTTTGTTGATGTTGTGGACAGCGCCTCCGAAAGGGGAATGCTGCACACGGCTGAGGTTAATCTGCCAGACCCGCTTTTTATCATGTATACGTCCGGCACGACAGGTGATCCCAAGGGCGCGGTATTGACTCATCAGAATATTTTGTTCGGCGCGATTCATTCCCTTTTGGGTTATGGAGTTGATCGTTCATACAAGTCACTCGTGGTCGCGCCGCTTTTTCATATCGGCGCGCTGGCCGCTTCCGTGACGCCGATTGTCTATGCCGGCGGCAGCATCGTCATCAGTAATTTTTATAATGCTTCTGATGTTCTCCAGGGCGTCTGTCGGGAAAAAATAAATTATATGTTCGCCGTGCCAGTAATGTTTCAGATGATGGCGGAGACGCCGGAATGGAAGGATGCTGACTTGTCGCACGTGCATTTTTTTATTTCCGGGGGCGCGCCGATTCCCCTTCCGGTAATCAAAAAATATCAGCAGGAAAAAAATATCGGTTTTGTGCAGGGATACGCACTTACGGAGACCGGGCGCCTCACGTCGCTGGATTTGGAAGATTCTATTGGCAAGGCCGGCTCGGTGGGCAAAGAGGTGTTTCACGTAAATCTGCGGATCGTGGACGAACAAGGCAGGGACCTGCCGTCGAACGAAGCAGGGGAAATAATCGTGCAGGGCCCGAATGTTTTCGCCGGTTACTGGCGCAGGGGCGGAACAATTGTTTCCGCTTTGAAAAACGGCTGGTTCCATACCGGAGATATGGGAATGCGCGATGATGACGGCTTTGTCTACATTGTGGGCCGAAAAGTAGAAATGATTATTTCTTCCGGCGAAAACATTTATCCGGCGCAAGTGGAACGGGTGATCCAGTCGCTGCCGCAGGTCAAAGAAGCGGCAATAGTGGGAATGCCGGATGAAAAAAGAGGAGAGGTCGTGGCGGCGTTTGTGATTCTGAAAAAGGAACAGCGGCTTTCCGAAGAAGAAATAATAGCTTCCCTGACGGATAAAATTGCTTATTATAAAATTCCCAAGAAGGTAATATTTGTTGAGGATTTTCCCCGCAATCAATCGGGTAAAGTATTGAAAAGAATTTTGAAAAAACGTCTTGAAGAAATTTTATCCTAGGCATATTCTGCGCGGTCTCTTGCGAAAATGATAGCTGAAATCTCTTAGTAAGAGCGGATATTCTGTAAAAGCCGCATACGCTTCAGTTGATTTGAATATTTTGTTTAATAATAATAATTATTGGAAATGGAAATAGTCCCTTACCAGGAAGAGCACGTAATATTTCGTGACGGCTTTCGCAAGTTTCTGGCCAAAGAAATCGTCCCCCATATAGAAGAATGGGAAGAAGACGGCATTGTGCCGCGCTGGGCGTGGAAGAAGCTGGGCGAACAGGGCTATCTGTGCACTTCTGTCCCCTCCCGATACGGCGGGCAGGAAGCGGATTTTCTTTTTTCCGCGATTCTGATAGAAGAGATGGCCCGCGCCAATTTTTACGGTCTGTCCGCGCGCCTGCACAGCGATGTGGTCGTGCCTTATATAGTGCAATTTGCCAACGAGGAGCAGAGAAAAAAATATCTGCCTCGTTGCGTAAGCGGGGAAATACTTATGGCCATCGCGATGTCAGAGCCGCAAGCCGGCTCTGACGTGGCGGGAATAAAAACAATCGCGATAGCGGATGGAGATTGCTTCGTTCTCAACGGGCAGAAAACTTTCATCAGCAACGGCATTAATTGCGATCTGGTGATTGTGGCGGCCAAAGACCCGAACGAAACTAACCCCCATGCCGCCGTGGATTTGTTTCTGGTGGAAGCGGGGACCCCGGGCTTTGAAAAGGGAAGGATGCTTAAAAAAGTCGGCTGGCGTAGCCAGGATACAGCCGAATTGTTTTTTACCGACTGCCGTATTCCGAAAGAAAACCGGTTGGGTGAAAAAGGCACGGGATTTAAAAAATTGATGACTAATTTACAGCAGGAACGCCTTATTTGCACATTAGGCGCGCAAACAGCGGCGGAATTCATGCTGGAGGAAACAATACGCTACTGCCGCCAGCGCGAGGTATTCGGCAAAACATTAGCAGGATATCAGAACACGCAGTTTGCGCTGGCGGAAATGGCCGCGGAGGTCAGAATCGGCCGTACTTTTATTGACAAATTAATTGTCGAACATTGGCAGAAAAATACGGTAGTTACCGATGTTTCCATGGCGAAATTCTGGATTACCGAAATGGCCTGCCGGGTGGCGGACCGTTGCCTGCAGCTTTTCGGCGGCTATGGGTATTGCGAGGAATATCCCATTGCCCGCGCCTGGCGAGATATTCGGGTCACGCGGATCCTTGCCGGTGCCAATGAAATAATGAAACTGATTGTAGGCAGGGAAATTACAAAATAAATATGCTAAAGAGGCTATATGAAGTTTAAATTGATTTATCCCAAATGGGAGAAATTGGACAGGCAGACGAGGTTCGCCTTGCCGCCGCATGGGCCGGTGGTGATGGCCGCGGCGCTGCCGGAATACGTTGACGTGGAGCTTATTGATGAGAACGTGCAGGAAATAAATTTTGATGACGCGGCCGATTTTGTCGGCATTTCGATAATGCTGACCGCGCAGGTAAAGCGCGGGTGGGAAATCGCCGCGATTTTCCGCGAGAAAGGAATAAAAGTCATTTTCGGCGGTATCGCTACCATGTTGCACGCGGAAGAGATGCAACAGCACGCCGACTCCGTCTTTTTGGGGGAAGTCGAGGGAAGGCTGGAGCAGGTTTTTACGGATTTTAAACAGGGCAGGTTGAAAAAAGTTTATGACTACATGCAGGACTTTCCACCGATTGAAAGCGTGGGGACTGCCCGGCGCGGAATCCTGAATAAGGATTTGTATAATTACCGCGGCGTGCAGATGGTTGATCTGGTGCACGCTTCGCGCGGCTGTCGGTTTAATTGCTATCCCTGTGCCGTGCGTTTTCTGGGCGGCAGAAAATTCCGCCCCCGTCCATACGACAAAGTGGTTGAGGAAATGGCCAGCATCGACAATAACCGGCTTTTCCTTGTCGATAATTCCCTGGCGCAGGACAAAGATTGGGAAATCGGGCTTTTTAAGGAAATGATTCCGCTGAAAAAGAAATGGTGCTGCCATCCCATTGAAAACGATGATAAGGTATTGGATCTGGCGGCGCAGGCGGGCGCGTGGTTTGTTTATCAGGCGATTTTTGATTCATCCGATTTTATCCGCGAGCGCATCAAGCGCTATCACGATTACGGTATCGCCGTGGAAGGAAGCATTCTTCTGGGGCTGGATTATCACACCGAAGACTATATCAAAAAATGGATGGACTTTTTATTGGATATTGAGTTAGATATGGCAGAATTCACAATTCTGACGCCTTTCCCGCACACCAAAACATTTGATGATTTGCATGAAGCCGGAAGAATTTTTTCCTACGATTGGAATGATTACACATGCGGCAAGGTGGTGTTCCAGCCCAAAATGATGACGCCGGAAAAACTCCAGGAAATGTATTATTACTGCTGGGACAGATTTTACGAGGAAGAGCCGCAAAATTACAAGATGTTCAAAATGCTCAAGCAGGTTATGGATAAGGAGAAGGCGGATGGGACCTACAAACCGCGCACGCGCGGGTAGTATTTTCATCCGGCAGTGAAAGGAGAAAGACTTAAAGAGATGGGCAAACAAAAAACTAATGCCGCCATGGTCGTTGACGGCGGCAATATTAAAATTGAAGATATAATTGCGGTGGCGCAAGACGGATTGCGCGTAGAGATAAGTAAAAACAGTCGCTTTGTAAAGAAGATGGAAAAAACGCAACGTATGCTGATTGACGCGATGCGCAACGGCGTACCCGTTTATGGCGTAACTACCGGTTACGGCCGCTCCTGCGGCCGGCGGATGCCGATGGAAATCGCCATGAAAAACGGCACCAATATTTTCCGCTTTCACGGTTGCGGCACCGGCGAGCCCATCGGCATTGAGGAGACGCGCGCGGCGATGCTGTGCCGCGTTATTTGTCTGGCGCGCGGCTACTCCGGCGTTTCTCTGGGCCTGCTTAAACAGATGGCCGACTTCCTGAATAAGGGTATAACTCCGGTGGTGCCGGCGGAAGGGTCGGTCGGCGCTTCCGGTGATTTGACGCCGATGTCTTATATCGGCGCCTGTTTGATGGGGGAAAGGGAAGTTTTTTATCAGGGGCAAAGAATGTCCACGGCCAAAGCGCTCAAAAAAGCCGGGCTCAAACCATATAAATATCTGCCGAAAGAGCCCCTTTCCATAGTCAACGGCACAACGACAATGACGGGAATTGCCGCCATAAACGTGCGGCGGGCGCAGCAGATTTTATCCGCGGCGATCTACGCGACGGCGCTTAGCGTGCACGCCATCAAAGGCAACGCGCATCATTTTCATCCGACAATATCTGAAGCCAAGCCTTTTGCGGGACAAGGTTATGTCGCGGGTAAAATTTCCGGTCTTTTAAAAGCAAATGTTTCCGCGCGTTATCTGGAAGATGACGCGCTGGAAGCCTTGCAGGATCCCTATTCGTTGCGCTGCGCGCCGCAGGTAATCGGCGTGCTTTATGACGCGCTGGAATGGATTAGAAAATGGGTGGAGATAGAAGCCAACAGTTCCAACGACAATCCTATCTTTGATCCGGCTACCGGTCAGGTGCTGATGGGCGGCAATTTTTACGGCGGCCATATCGCTTTTGCCATGGATGGCCTCAAGGCGGCACTGGCTTCGATAGCCGATATGTGCGACCGGCAGGTGATGCTGCTTGTCCATCCCGCGTTTAACCGTGGCTTGCCGGGCGATCTGGTAGGCATCATTGATAAATCAAACGGGCTTTATCACGGCTTTAAAGCCATGTCGCTTTCTTCCTCAGCTCTCGCGGCGGAGGCTTTAAAGTTAACAATGCCCGCGGCTTCCTTTTCACGTTCCACAGAATCACATAACCAGGACAAAGTCAGCATGGGCACGATTGCCGCGCGGGACGCGGAAAGAGTCTGCACGCTTACGGAGCGCGCCTTATCCATTCATCTGCTGGCGGCAGCTCAGGCCTGTCACTTAAGGAAAAACATCAGCACCAGGCCGCTTTTGGCCAAAACCGCGCAGAAAATCGCTCTAATCAGCGCGCCGCTGGCTGAAGACAGGCCGCTGGATAGAGATATTGAAAAGATATGCGCGGCGATCAGATATTCTGATTTTTTCAGGTTGTGAATAATGAAAAAAGACATGAAAAGTGTTGAGGTAAAAATCAGTGTGCCTTTTTTTGATCTCGATCCCATGCAGATCGTCTGGCACGGCAATTATCTTAATTACTTTGAAATAGCGCGCGCGGCGCTGTTTGATCATTACGGAGTTGATCTTTATTCCTATTATGAAAAGCGCCGGCTGATTTTCCCCATAATTAAAACGTCCACTAAACACATTCTGCCGCTGCGTCATCGCGATGAAATAATCTGCAAAGCCACGCTGGTGGATATCAATATCAAAATTGTCGTTGACTTCGAAATAAGACTAGCAAAAAGTGGCAAAGTTTGCGCACGCGGCCGGACGGAACAGGTAACCGTAAAGGTTCCGGAGATGGAAACTCTTTTTTCCATACCGGAGGAAATAAAAAAAGCAATGGGGGTTCTAAATGGATAAACAGATGAAGGATTATTTTTTGATTGGAGCGGAGCGCGTCGCTGCCTGGGCGGATTTACTCGATGCGATTAACGTTTTTCCCGTGGCCGACGGCGATACCGGCCGTAATTTATCTATCAGTCTTTATCCTTTGCGGATAGCTGATGCCGATAAGAAAAAAGTAGTGGAGCAGCTTCTTTTTTCCGCGCGCGGCAACTCCGGCAATATCGCTTCCCGGTTTTTTTCATCTTTTTATATGGCCGATTCCATAGATGATCTTGGCCGCAAGGCTAAGGAAGGAAGCCAGGGCGCCTGGAAAGCAGTCTCTGATCCCTGCGCGGGGACAATGCTGAGTTTGTTTGATGCTTTGGCCGAAGCCCTGCCGGTGGCAAAATTTATAGCGGATAAAGAGGAAGTGGAAAAAATACTCAAGCGCCTGGAAAAAACGGTGCATGAAACAAAAGAGACGCTTCCCAAGTTGAAAGAGGCGCAAGTTGTGGATGCCGGCGCGCTGGGCATGTATATTTTTTTTGAAGGATTTTTCTATGCACTGGCGGGGATCGAGGATGCCAACCGGCCGGTGACGGAAATATTTAAGGACAGCTTGCGTATTTCTTCTTCCTTCCGCGAGGAAATGGAAAATGGTTATTGCGTGGATTTTGTTGTCGAGGCAAAAAATTATTCTCCGGAAAAACTGGCGGAAATAACAAAAGGCCAGGATAACGCCGTGATTATACCGGAAGGCAATGTTTATAAGATACACCTGCATACCGAAAATACCGAAAAAATCAAGGGGCAGGTAAAACAGATGGGCAGTATGCTGCGCTGGGAGGAGGATAATCTTTCTTACCAGATAAAGGAGTTTATGAACGCGCAGGCCGGACAAAAAATGAATATTATGACCGACGCGGCCGGTTCCGTCACCAGGGCGGACGCGAAAAAATACGGTATAACTTTGCTCAACAGCTATTTGACGGTGGGCGACAAATGCATGCCGGAAACATATTATCAGCCGGAAGAACTATATGGCCCGATGCGCCAGGGAATTAAGGTATCAACGTCGCAGGCCTCGGTTTATGAACGGCACCAATTTTACCATGCTGCTTTAGCGCGTTTTGAAAAGGTTTTGTATCTGTGCGTGGGTTCGGTTTTCACGGGAAATTACCAGGTGGCGCTGGAGTGGAAGAAGGAGCATGACAGAGAGAACAGATTCCTGATTATTGACTCAGGCGCGGCTTCCGGAAGATTAGGCGTTATCGCTCTGGCGGCGGCGCGCTATCTGGCGCAAACCGACAATATGGAAAAGACTTACGCCTTCTCCCAGAATGCAATCGATAAATGTGAGGAATATGTGTTTTTGGATAAGCTGCAATACCTGGCCGCGGGCGGGCGCCTGTCCAAAACCAGCGCTTTTTTCGGCGATATGCTCAAAATGAAGCCCGTGATTTCTCCCCAGCCCGAGGGAGCCAAGAAAATGGGCGTAGTGAGAAATGAGGCCGATCAGCTGAAGA
>JBBIHZ010000072.1:0-8535 GCA_037446735.1 Deltaproteobacteria bacterium | reverse complement strand
CGGCAAGAATACCTTTAATGTTGGTTCGTGAAGCCGCGGAGTCGAATGTTTCTTCCCACAGCAATT
Organism: Deltaproteobacteria bacterium; assembly: GCA_037446735.1. Taxonomy (GTDB): domain Bacteria; phylum Desulfobacterota; class Syntrophia; order Syntrophales; family Smithellaceae; genus UBA4810. The sequence goes on along the minus strand of JBBIHZ010000072.1, from coordinate 8,469 downwards.
TCCCGGATGTGTTAAAAAGCTTGCCGCGCATGTAAAGATTGACTGTTTTTTCCGAGAAGGCAAATATTCCGATGTCGAAATTAGTGCGATCATCAATATCAATCTGTATTACATGAGAATACTTGCTTTTATCATTCATATGAGCAAGCGGCACAACATCTAAGAATATTTTGCCCAGAGAATTTTTTGCGTTAGCTTCAAGATTTCGACCAAAATCCAGAGTAAATACAAGTCCGTCTTTCGACATCCCGGCGTCTTTGCGCACAAACTGTTTGGCTACGTATGTTTTTGATTTTTCCGGTATGTAAAGGCCGATCACTTTTGGTATTTTCTGCCCTCTATCTGAGATAGGAATTTTATCGCTGACCGTTGCACTGGTAGGAATCGACGCACACCCCGCGAAGAGAAAGATGAAAAGTAAGAGAAATAATCTTTTGTTCATATATGACCTCCTCGAAAATAATGTGTGTTATTAAATAATGATATCTTTCAACAATTGATCAGCCATATTATATGGCACAATTTTTTAATTAGTTCGTAATATAATTTAATAAAGTTAGTTTCTACTCGCTTAATAAGCGCTTGTCTTTATTATTCTTTCATCCAGTATCGTCCAGATTTTTTCCCGCACGACTTGCGGCGAGCGGTTTTCATTTAGTTTGAGAATGCCGCGGCATGATAAATCATTTATTACCTCCTGTATTTCTTCCGGCAGCTTCCTGGCAATTTTAGCCAGCTTCGGCAGCGCGTCACTCAGAGAGGTTGCGGGATTTTCCATAAAATAAAGCATGACAATCAAACGAATCCATAAATTCGTCATTTTTTCCAGGGATTCATTCGTGTTTTTAAGCCGCTGGGAAAATTCCTTCAGCATAAAAATGCCGGTTTGATGGCTCTCTTTAAGCAATGTGCTGAAAGTGTTGCTGCCGATGACCGCCAAATTGCTGTCTTCCAGAGCCTGAGCCGAAGCGGAACGCGGCGCATCAATTAAAGCGGCCATTTCGCCGAAATACTGGCCTTGCCCCAGCTCCATGAGCGTTTTTTTCACCTGGCCTGCCTCTTTTTCCAGCCGGACACGGCCGGAAAGAATGTAGAACATTTGATTGCCTTTATCGCCTTCGTTGAAAATCATCTTGCCCCGCGGATAGGCGCGGCCGAATTTTTTGAAAAGCCGCTCATCGATCTTCAGATAACTCTTGTGCGGTTTGAGCATCGCGCGCTCCAGAAGCAGCATGTCGCGGCGCTGATAAGAGGCCATCAGCTCCGCGCAGAACAGGAATATCAGCGCCACGTAAAAGACCCAGAGCGCCAGAATGACGATGGGTTCGAGCGTGCCGAAAATCAGCCCGTAGCGCGTGTAGTTGGCGATATACCAGGCGAATAACTGCTTGGCTATTTCCATCAGCAAAGCAAAAAAGGCGCTGCCGGCGAGAAGAACCAGCGGGCGGATTTTGGCCGTGGGGATTATCCAGTAAAGAAAGAAAAAGAAAATGACGATAACTACATAGGGAATAACGTAGCGCAGTAAAAATCCCGATGCCGCGGTAAGCGATATTTCAATGCCGCCGGGCAAAATAAACGGTTGCGCCGTAAGGAAGGCGGCAACGGAGCTGACAATCAGGCTCGCCGCGCCCAGCGTCCAGCCCAGCGGAATCATGGAAATAGCCAGAAGTTTTGAGGCAAAATAATTGCGTTTTTTTGTGGAACGAAAAGTGATGTTCAGCGCCGTTTCCATGACGCCGAAAATGGCGGCGGCCAGCCATAGCAGGCCCAAAAGACCGAGGGAACCCAGCAGATTTTTTTTGTTTTCGATGTGGCCAAGCTGCTCCATAAGCTTTTCGGAAAAGTATGGATTGAAGCTTTGAATCGCGTCCATGATGTCGAACTGGATTTCCGGATGAGAAGTGAAAATATTCCCCGCGACGATAATCGTCAGAATAAAAAGCGGGATGGCGGAAAGAATCGTATAGAGCGAAACGGCCGCGGCCTGATTGGTGTCGCCGTTGGCGCTGAAATTGCGCACGGCGTCGGCCACCACGTCCCACGCGCCGGCAATCTTCATTTTGAACGATTCCAGAAAAGGTTTGGCCCGCGTGGCATCGTCCGATTTTTTTGCGTTCATAAACGCTGCCCGTGTTTTTGACTTAGGCGCATCTTACAATCATAATTTTTATATTGCAATGGCGTAAATGCTAAGCTAATTAAAAACAATGCGTCTGTGGCCAGTCATATTTTTAATAGCGATGGCGTTTCTTATGAACGCCTGCGGCCGGGAGACAGCCGATGAGCAAATAAGCGCGCGCGCGGATAAGCCGCCCGCTTACGGCGATATTATTGTCCGTGGCGATATCGGCGACGCGAGCAATCTGATTCCGATTCTCGCTTCCGATTCTCCCTCGCACACCATCGCCGGCATGATTTACAACGGTCTTGTCAAATACGATAAAAACATGAACATCATTGGCGATCTGGCCGAATCCTGGGAGGTATCGCCCGACGGCCTGGTAATAACTTTTCATCTGCGCAGGGGCGTTAAATGGCATGACGGCAAGCCCTTCACCGCGCGCGATGTCCTTTATACCTATCAGGTTACGGTTGATCCCAAAACGCCCACCGCTTACGCGGGTGATTTTCTCAAGGTGAAAAAAGCAGAAGTTTTAAATGACTATACGTTCCGCGTGACTTACGACAAACCTTTCGCGCCAGCTTTAATCAGCTGGTCAATGTCTGTTTTGCCGCGGCATCTGCTGGAAGGAAAAGACATTACAAAAAGCGGGCTTTCGCGCCAGCCCGTCGGTACCGGGCCGTATATCTTCAAGGAATGGGTCGCGGGGCAAAAAATTGTGCTGGCGGCGAACCCCGATTATTTTGAAGGCCGCCCCTACGTGGATGGCCGCGTCACGCGCATTATTCCCGACACGGCCACGATGTTTCTGGAGCTGCGCGCGCGCAATATCGACATGATGGGTCTTACGCCGCTGCAATACACCCGCCAGACGGAAAATAATCTTTTTCGGCAAAACTTCGACAAGTACCGCTACCTGGCCTTTGCCTACACGTATCTGGGCTACAATCTGAAACATCCTTTTTTTGCCGACAAACGCGTGCGCCAGGCCATTTCCTACGCGATCAACAAGGAAGAAATCATCAGCGGCGTTTTGCTTGGTTTAGGAAGAGCGGCCACCGGACCGTACAAACCGGGAACCTGGGCTTATAATGAAAACGTAAAAAAATATGATTATAACCCGCAGAAAGCCCGCGAGCTTCTACGCGCCGCCGGCTGGACGAAAAAAAACAAAGACGGCATGCTGGAAAAAGACGGCCGCCCCTTTACCTTTGAGCTGATTACCAATCAGGGCAACGAAACGCGCCAGAAATGCGCGGAAATAATTCAGCGGCAGCTCAGAGAAGTGGGCATTGACGTGAAAATCCGCATTCTGGAGTGGGCGGCGTTCATCAATGATTTCATCAACAAGCGCCGTTTCGAGGCGATAATCCTCGGCTGGACGATACCGCTGGATCCGGACGCGTTTGACGTGTGGCATTCCAGCAAAACCGCGCCGCAGGAGTTAAATTTTATTTCCTATAAAAATCAGGAAGTGGACGCGCTTCTGGATAAAGCCCGCTCGACCTTCGACCAGAAGCAACGGAAAAAATATTATGACCGCTTTCAGGAGATACTCGCGGAAGACCAGCCCTATACTTTTCTTTATGTGCCGGATGAACTGATTATAATCAGCAAGCGCATCCGTAACATCGAGCCCGCGCCCATCGGCCTGGGGCATAACTTCATCAGATGGTATGTCCCCAAAGACGAGCAGAAATACACCATAACCCGCTGAGGGCGGTTTCACGGGCCGGATAAAAACAAATCTTATATTTTTGCCTTAAAACTTTTGACGCCGGCGGTTGCTTCTTTGGCCTGTTGGGGCATAGTCAGCAGGCAGGACTTTATTTTATTAATTTTTTTGGCGTCCTGAGCGAGGTAATCATAAAAACCACGGGCGGTGGCCTCCGCCACATCGGCCAGCGGCAGGTTGACGCGGTTCGGGCCCGGAAGTTCCAGGGAAAAATCATCAAGCAATAATTTATCGACCGATTCAACAGTCAGATAGGCGAAACGCTCCATTTGTTCCGTGGTGAATTTTGCCGCGTTGCCCATGCCGCAAATCATCAGCAGCTCCGCGTTGAGACGCGGCGGGGCCGGAATGAGTATTTTTTCCGCGAGTTTGCCGCTGATGTTGCCCTGTTTTATTTCGCGGGAAATATAGCCGTTGAGCCGCCAATCGACAAAACCGCAGATGCCACGCGGCGGTTTTTCATCGGCGAAAACACCGAGCACGAGGCATTTTTGTTTAATGGTATCGGCTGGTTCTGTGGATAATTGCAGCTTCATTTTTTGTTTAATTTCAGGTTAATCGCGTCCAGAATGCCGTTAATGAACGAGCCGGAATTTTCCGAACCGAAAGTTTTGCCCAGATCTATCGCCTCGTTGATCGTGACTTTGGGCGGAATGTCTTCGCAGTACAAAAATTCAAACGATGCCATCCGCAGAATGCTGATATCGACCTTGGACATGCGCCCTAAAGACCAGTTGTCCGAACAGCTGTCGATTAGTTTGTCGAGTTCTTCCTTGTGCTCCCAGGTGCCGTGCACCAGCGCTGCGGCAAAATCCTTGGCGGTTTTCGGGGCGGCGAAATTTCCCCAGAAAAGATCGAGCGCCTTGTCGACGTCGATATTGACAAAATTCAGACTGTAAAGAACCTGCAAGGCGATTTCCCGCGCCTTTCTTCTGCCGCGCATTTAAAAGTACCGCACCCCTGCTATTGCCAAGATTGCCGCCCTGCTCGAAATAATTTTAAATTGTCGTCCGCGAGGCGGTTTAAATATTTTTGAAAAGATCAACTATTTCGATTGCCGTCATGGCCGCGTCGGCGCCCTTGTTGCCCGCCTTGGTGCCGGCCCGCTCAATGGCCTGCTCGATGGAATCGGTGGTGAGCACGCCGTAAATCACCGGCACTTCCGTTTCCAGGCCGACGTTGGCGATGCCCTTGGAAACTTCGGCGGCGATGTACTCAAAATGCGGCGTCGCGCCGCGGATTACCGCGCCCAGGCAAATCACCGCGTCGTAGCGCTTGGACTTAGCCAGCTTTTTGGCTGTGAGCGGTAATTCAAAAGCTCCGGGAACTTTATAGATGGCGATGTCTTTTTCCTCCGCGCCGGCTCTGGTCAGGGCGTCAAGCGCGCCGTCAATCAGTCTGGCGCAAATGAAATCGTTGAAACGGCTCGCCACAAGGCCAAACTTCATTCCCTTGGCGGCAAGTTTTCCTTCAATTATTTTCGGCATGATTAGTTACCATCCTTGTTTTATATTTTCAAAAGATGTCCCATTTTATCCTGTTTGGTTTTCATGTACTTTATGTTGTTTTCGTTCGGATGAATTTCCAGCGGCACGCGCTTGGTTATTTCTATTCCGTAACCTTCCAACCCGACAATTTTCTTGGGATTGTTCGTCATCAATCGCATTTTATGCACGCCCAGGTCACCAAGAATCTGCGCGCCGATGCCGTAATCGCGCAAATCCGGCTTGAAGCCCAGGGCGATGTTGGCTTCCACCGTGTCGTGGCCGCATTCCTGCAGGGCGTAGGCCTTGATTTTGTTGACCAGGCCGATGCCGCGTCCTTCCTGCCGCATGTAGACGATCACTCCTTTTCCTTCCTGCTGCACCATTTCCATGGCGCGATGAAGCTGATCGCCGCAGTCACAGCGGGCGGAAGCGAAAATATCGCCGGTGAGGCATTCCGAATGCACGCGCACCAGCACTTCATCTTCTTTTTTTATTTCTCCCTTGACCAGGGCGATATGCTGCATGTCATCGACGTCGTTTTCATAAATGATAATTTTGAAATCTCCGCCGTAGGCAGTCGGAATTGTCGCTTCAGCGACTCTGCGGATGAGCGATTCGTTCTGCAGACGGTAATCAATCAAATCGGCAATGGTGACGATTTTCAGCTTATGTTCGCGCGCGAAAGCCTCCAGATCCGGCATGCGCGCCATTGTTCCGTCGTCTTTCATTATCTCGCAGATGACGCCCGCGGGGGTTAATCCGGCAAGTCGGCACAAGTCCACCGAGCCTTCCGTCTGGCCGGTGCGCACCAGCACACCGCCGCGGCGCGCGCGGATAGGGAAAACGTGCCCGGGGCTTACCAGGTCTTCGGCTTTGGCTTCGGGATTCACCGCGGCCTTGATGGTTGTGGCGCGGTCGGCGGCGGAAATTCCCGTGGTCACTCCTTCGCGCGCTTCAATGGAAACGGTAAAGGCCGTGCCGAAACGCGCCTTATTGTCCTGAACCATTGGTTTGAGATTAAGTTTATCCGCGATATCTTCGCCAAGCGTCAGGCAGACAAGGCCCCGCCCGTAGCGCGCCATAAAATTAATCGTTTCCGCCGAAGCGAACTGCGCGGCCATGCACAGATCGCCTTCGTTTTCGCGGTCTTCATCGTCAACAAGAATAATCATTTTCCCGTTGCGGATATCCTCAATTGCTTCCGTAATCTTGCTGATTGCCATTTTTTTGCCTTCTTTTATTTGAAGCCGTGCTTCTCCAGAAAATTATTATCTATTCCCCGCGGTGATTGCAACAGTTTTTCCACGTATTTGCCCAGAATGTCCGTTTCGATATTGACCGGCTCTCCCTCTTTTTTCGCAAGCAGCGTGGTTTTTTCCGCGGTGTGGGGAATTATATTAACATAAAACCTGCCCTTTTCCACTTTGTTTATGGTGAGGCTGATGCCGTCAATGGCGATCGACCCTTTCTCCACGATGTAGCGCGCGAGGGCTTCGTCTACCTGAATGGCAAAAATAACCGAGCCCGACTTCTGTGTCTTGGCAAGAATGCGGCCGGTGCCGTCTACATGACCCAAGACGAAATGTCCGCCCAGATAGCCTCCGACGCGCAGCGATTTTTCCAGGTTAACCTGCTCGCCCGCATGCAGGTTCTTCAGCGTGGTTTTATCCAGCGTTTCGGCGGAAACATCGGCATGAAAAACGTTTTGCTTTTTGGCGGTGACGGTCAGGCACGCGCCGTTGACGGCGATGCTGTCGCCCAAGGCCACATCCGACATGTCGATTGCGGCATCGATTTCCAAAACGGCGTCCGCGCCTTTTCTGGTCAGGCTTTTTATTTTTCCCAGGCCTTCAATGATTCCTGTAAACATAATCACTTCTTCTCTTTGTTTAACAAATCTTTCAATTCCGTCATGAATTCGCCGACATCGCGAAACTGCCGGTAGACCGAGGCGAACCGCACGTATGCCACGCCGTCGAGCTTCTTTAATTCCGCCATGACTTTTTCGCCGATAATGGAGGAGGGGATTTCCTCACCCTGAAATTCCTGGCACGTCTGCTCGACGACATCGACTATTTTTTCCATCGCTTCCATGCTGATGGGTCGTTTTTCACAGGCTTTCATCACGCCGTTGCGGATTTTCATCCGGTCAAAGGGTTCGCGTCGCCCATCCTTTTTCACCACCATGGGCAGAATATCTTCCACGTATTCGTAGGTGGTAAAGCGTTTTTCGCACGCCAGGCACTCCCGTCGCCTACGGATGGCTTTGCCGTCCTTGCTGATGCGCGAATCGATAACTTTGTTTTCCCCGTGACCGCAAAAAGGGCATTTCATGTTTTGACGCCTTTTAAAAAATCAGATTTGCGTAACTTCTATTCCCGCTTCCCTGAGCATCTGCGCCGCCAGGTCATCTCGGTAGCCGTCACTGACGACGATGCGCGTCACGCCGGCGTTGATGATCATCTTCGCGCAAATCACGCACGGATGGTTGGTGCAATACAGGATCGAGCCGCTGGCGCTCACCCCGTGAATGATGGCGTTTTGTTCCGCGTGCAGGCCGCGGCACAATTCGTGACGCTCGCCGGAAGGAACGTTGAGTTTTTCGCGCAGACAGCCGATCTCCAGACAATGCTGGAGCTTGGAAGGCGCGCCGTTATAGCCCGTGGCCAGAATTCTTTTGTCGCGCACCAGCGCGGCTCCGACCGCCCGGCGCAGGCAGGTGCTGCGTCGGGAAACCAACTCCACGATATCAAGGAAGTAGGTATCCCAATCCGGTCTTGTCCTGATTTTTTTCTCTGAATCTTCTGCGGGTGTTTTTTTTACGGCCATCGCTGCCACGCTCTTTCGGGGCTGAATAAATTCGGGCCTTAAATTCTATGCTGGTAAAGAGGAAATCGCGAGCAGATGCCATTAACTTTTTCCGCTACCGCCTTGATTTTCGCTTCGCTATTAACGTTCTTTATCACTTCGGCGATTAAAGAAGCGATTTCGCGCATCTCTTTTTCCTTCATTCCCCTTGTTGTCACCGCGGGCGTGCCGATGCGGATGCCGCTGGTTATCTGCGGGCCTTTCGTGTCGAAAGGAATGCCGTTTTTATTGACGGTGATGTGCGCGCGGTCGAG